>JBPEXP010000018.1:0-9151 GCA_052031475.1 Flavobacteriaceae bacterium
GAACTTACCAAGAAATTCGGCTATCTGACTGCCGTTAAGGACTTGTCTTTTACTATTGAAAAAGGCAATGTCTATGGTATCCTGGGCCCTAACGGAAGCGGCAAATCCACTACGCTGGGCATGGTGCTGAACGTAGTGAACACCACCCGCGGTTCCTTTACCTGGTTTGACGGGACCACTACCACGCACGATGCCCTTAAGAAGGTGGGTGCCATTATTGAAAGGCCTAATTTTTACCCGTATATGTCTGCCGTACAGAATCTTAAACTGGTATGTAAGATCAAAGAAGTATCCGAAGACAAGATCCGGGAGAAACTTGAATTGGTCGGTCTCTGGTCCAGAAAGGACAGTAAATTCAAGACCTATTCGCTGGGCATGAAACAGCGACTCGCCATTGCATCGGCCTTGCTGAACGATCCGGAGATTCTGATCCTGGATGAACCTACCAACGGACTGGACCCCCAGGGGATCCATCAGATCAGGGAAATCATCAAGAAGGTTGCCTCACAGGGGACTACCATACTTCTGGCATCCCATTTATTGGACGAAGTAGAAAAAGTTTGCTCTCATGTGGTCATATTGAGTAAGGGGCAGAAATTGTATTCCGGCAGGGTAGATGAAATGCTCACCAGCTATGGCTTCTTTGAGTTGAAAAGTGCAGATTTGGCGAAGCTGTCTCAGGTGTTGAATGAAGGTGAAGGATTCGGAAGAATTGAACAATTGAATGGCATGCTTACCGTGTATTTAACCCGCGACATGCAGGCGGAGGAACTCAATAAACGACTTTTTGATCAAGGCATCGTCCTGTCCCACCTGGTTAAAAGGAAAGAGAGTCTTGAGGAGCAATTCCTCACGCTGACCAAAGGAGAGAGCTCTATTTAACCAAGACTATCAGACCATGAAAAGATTACTTCAAATAGAATATATCAAACTCTGGAATAACAGGTCGAGCAGGATCCTGATCATCTCGTATTTTGTACTGCTTACCTCCATTGCCTTGATAGCCGCTATAAAGTTTGATATTGGCCCGGTAAAATTTCATCTCGCCGAACAGGGTATTTTCAACTTCCCCTACATCTGGCATTTTAACACCTTTATAACCGCGTTTTTTAAACTATTCCTGGCCATCGTCATCGTCTCCATGATGGCCAACGAATACAGCAATAAGACCATCAAGCAGAACCTGATAGACGGGCTGTCTAAAAAGGAATTTATACTCTCCAAGTTCCTGACTGTCATAGTGTTTGCTCTGGTTTCCACGGTCTTCGTATTCGCCGTTTCAATGATCCTCGGGCTTATCTATTCTGATTTCAACGAGATTTCCATCATCTTTTCCGACCTGGAATTTCTGCTGGCCTTTTTCATCAAATTAGTGGGTTTCTTCTCGTTTTGCCTCTTTTTAGGGATTCTGGTCAAACGTTCAGCCTTTGCACTTGGTTTCCTGATTCTGTGGCAATTTTTTGAAGGTATTTTCAGAGGTCTCATCCGCTGGCATTTGTTTGACAGCGAGACAACGGATGCCGTCATGGCTTTCTTCCCCCTGAACTCCATGTTTAATCTGATCAAGGAGCCCTTTACCAGACTGGGAGCTGTTCAATCCGTAGCCAATCAGATCGGTGAGGAGCTCGCGCTGGATTACCAGGTCCATGGCTATGAGATGCTTATCGTGTTGGCTTGGACCGCCATTTTTGTCTATTTGTCGTACGCTTTACTTAAAAAGAGGGATTTGTAGTATCTTGTGGTGTTTGTGAGAACGCTATGAGAAAGCCCGCCCTAATATGCCTTCTGCTTCTTTTGGCTATACCTGTTTACGGACAGGACGCCACCTCCAACTGGTACTTCGGGCAGCAGGGAGGCATACGCTTTAACCCGGACGGCAGCGTTACGGCACTTGAGGATGGAAGGATACAGACCTTTGAAGGCTGTGCTTCTATTTCTGATCCTTCAGGGAATTTACTTTTCTACACAGACGGGATCACTGTTTATGACCGTGAGCACGACATCATGGTGGAAGGCCGGGGCCTTTACGGCGATATAAGTAGTGCACAATCGGCCATTATCGTTCCTGATCCGGCTGATCCGCAACTTTTTTACATCTTCACGGTAGATACTAAAGTATTTCCTGACGATCCTGATTTCGGATTAAACTACTCGATCGTAGACATGTCCCTCAACGCGGGCAGAGGTGCTGTCATTGAAAAGAATGTCAATCTTCTGGGCGATTGCTCAGAGAAGATCACCGCTGTGATCAAAGATTGCGAAGATCGTTCTATATGGGTGGTAACACTGGCAACGGCGGATGGAAGCCCTGGGCTTCTGGATACCTATCACGCATTTGAAGTTACCAGTAGTGGTGTGGTTAGAACCTCCGTTCAATCTACCTTCACCGGCCTGGATGCTCAGGACCCACGGGGATATCTCAAAATTTCTCCGGACGGAACTCGACTGGCCAATGCCAATGCCACAGCCGGTCTATTTCTGTACGATTTCGACTCCAGTACGGGCATGCTTTCAAACCAGACTAAAATTGAGATCAACGGAGTCAACAAGACCTCCTACGGAGTAGAGTTTTCACCAGACAGCCAATTGCTATATGTTCATGCGTCCAACGATCAACAGGGCGAATCCGGGCACGCCTCCACCTTGTACCAGTACGATCTGAACGCTGCTGATATATCTGCCACCGAAGTGGTCCTTCATGACGGTAACGACTTCAGGGGAGCGTTGCAATTGGGCTCGAACGGAAGGATATACCGAACTATCGCCCAAAGTTACACGGTGGGTACGTCCTTTCTGGGTGTGATAAACAACCCGAACGTCAGGGGTACAGGCGCCAATTACAAACACCAGGCAGTTTCATTGGGTTCAGGAAGGGCCACCCAGGGGTTTCCTCCGTTTGTACAGTCGTTCTTCAACAAAACAGCACTTATTCGCAATGCAGATGGCACAACCAGTAATTCCCTGGAATTATGCGAAAACGGGGGCTTTCTGCTGCAAACCGATGATATCCCTGGTGCTACCTACGAGTGGACGAAGGATGGCACGCCTATAGCCAACGTGGCGAATACCTTTCAGATCAACTCGGCTACCACTGAAGATTCCGGCCGCTATGCCGTACGAATTACAACGCCTGATCCCAAGGAATGCCCGATCATCGGTGAAGCTATCATTACCGTAAATCCAAATCCGGTGGCATTGGATCTGGGAATTACCCAATGTGATATCGATCCCGGAGCCAGTGAGGACGGCATAGGATTTTTTAACCTGACCAGCCTGATGACAGATCCTAACCTGGAATATCGCTTTTACGAAACAGCCAGTGACCGGGATAGCGACATTCCCATTGAAGATATAGATAGATATCGAAATAATAGCCCTTTTAATCAAACGATCTTTTACGCCCTTATCAATGAGTTCGGATGTTTGTCTTCCGCCGAACTCGAACTCGAAGTACGCTCCAATCCATTTGCTACAACCAGCGACCATCAGCTTTACAGCTGTGACCTGGACCCCTTGGATGGTCTTTTGTCTGCTCAGTTTGACCTGGGGTCTTTTGCGGCGGCCCAGTACCCCGATGTCCACGTGAGTTATTTTGCCAATGAAGAGGATGCCAGCCTGGAGATCAATCCGCTACCCCCTGTGTATACTTCAAACGATCGGGTGATTTTTGCCAGACTGGAGTTGGACAACGAATGCCAGGGAATAGACAGGATACAGCTTGAGGTTCTTCCCTCACCTGTTGTGGAATTTGAACCGGAATACATTCTGTGTACAGACGGGGATCCGATAATCCTGGAAGCCCCGGCCGGGTTTGACTCCTATCGCTGGGAGGCGCTAAATGGTAATCAGTCCGTGTTATCCGAGCAGAGACAGGTGAGCATTTCTGAATTAGGCCAATATCGCCTCGTAGCCGGACTCACTTATGATTTTCCCCAACAGAGCATCACCTGCGAACAATCTGCTCAATTTACCGTAATCCCTTCAAATAGGGCGCAGATTGAACAGGTTGAGATCGAAGACTTTTCGTCCTCCAACTCGGTAGTTGTAAATGTCAGCGGAGCCGGGTCGTATGAATTTTCACTGGATGGAGTTCTCTATCAGGACCAGAATGTCTTTGAGGGAGTTCCGGCAGGTTTTTACACAGTCTATACCCGCGACAAGAATGGTTGTGGCATTAGTACCGAGGAGATTTCAGTCTTGGGCTATCCCAAATTCTTTACACCGAACGGAGATGGAATCAACGATGTGTGGCGCATTACGGGCACCAATGAACAATTTCAACCTGATGCCTTTATCGCCATTTATGACCGCTATGGTAAACTGTTGGCGCAGATCAGTCCACTGGATCATGGTTGGAACGGAACCTTCCAGGCAAAGCCTTTACCAGCCACCGATTACTGGTTCAGGGTTAGTTTAAGTGATGGCAGGGAAGTAACCGGGCATTTTGCTTTGAAAAGGTAGGTTCTGATGAAGATGGACAAAGTTTGTATATTGGTAATGAAGTTGTTATGAAAAAGGCGGCACTTTTTTGGACTCTGATTTTGAGTTCCTGGATGCTTTTCGCCCAGGACTGCCCCTCCCCCGTTCTATTAAGTCCGGTAAGTGGGTCGACTGACGTGGCCGTCAATACTTCCATTACCTGGCACCCGGTAGCCGGAGTTCCCGGATACATTATTTCTATAGGCACTACGCCTGGCGGAGAAGACATTATCAGCCAGGTCAATGTAGGTAATGCCACAACCTACACTCCACCGCTGGGTTTACCGGATGACACCCAGATCTATGTAACGATCACCCTTTTCTTTTTTCAGGGTCTATCGCCTATTCCCTGTGAATCCGAGTCTTTTACCACTGTAGATGTCACCACCCCTCCCGGTTGTACAGAAATGAGGAACCCGGACAACGGCGCTGTCAATGTAAATATAGGATCGAGCATCAGCTGGAACTATGAACCTACAGCCACGGGCTATCGAATTACCATTGGAACCGCACCCGGACTTGGAGATATTGTCAATAACCTGGATCTTGGAAATGTGCTGTCATTTAATCCGCCCGGGGATCTGCCCACCAGCTCTGATATCTATGTGCAGATCACACCTTATAACGAAAATGGCGACCTGTCGCCCTGTCCTGAAGAAAGCTTTACCACGGGCGACCTGGCCACACTTCCGGGTTGTACCGGCCTTACGAATCCTCTCGATGGTGCGATCAATGTGCCCCTGACACCCAACCTTACCTGGACGGAAGTGTCTGAAGCCAACGGTTATCTGGTTACTTTGGGCTCTACGCCTTTTACATCAGAAGTGTTGGACAACGTCAGTTTTCCAACGAATTCGACTTTTGTATTAAACTTTGAGCCCAACACCACCTATTTTATCACCATAGTTCCCTTTAATGATGCCGGCCTGGCACTGGGATGTATTCAGGAATCCTTTTCTACCATATTGGGCTGCGGTCCGTTTTTTGATCCGGACAGTGGTGAGTTGGTAGATCTGAATCCGGATATCGATTTCCCGGATAAATTTTCCTTCTGTTCCAATGAATTACCCCTGAACCTCGAGGCCACAGATCTGGCGGACGGGTACAGATGGTATGAACTCGATCCATTTGGGATTGAAAGATTGCTCTCAGACACGGATGAAGTGGTTATAGAAACCACAGGTCGTTATCGCTATGAAGCTTTTAATACCATTGAACAATCCGGAGCTTTCATCGACTGTGTTTCGGAACAGATCTTTGAGGTTATTGTTTCCGAACCTGCTACAGTAACCGATGTAGTCCTGTCGGAAGCCGGAATGGGAACGCGAATTGAGGTGTTCGCCGAAGGACCGGGTGATTATGAATATGCCTTGAACAATATTGATGGTCCTTACCAGGATAGCCCGATCTTTGACACCACTCCTGAATTTTTCTACACAATTTATGTGAGAGACAAAAATGGATGCGGCATTACGACGGAATTTGTAGAACAGGATATTTCTCTGGATGGGTTCCCGAAGTTCTTTACTCCTAATGGCGATGGCATCAACGACTTCTGGCAGTTTATCCCCCCCGAGACGCTGAATGAGAACCCTCTGGAGGTCATCTTTATTTTTGACCGATATGGAAACTTGCTGGCCCAAATAGACCCCGTTTCCGTGGGATGGGACGGCAATTTCAACGGTAGTCCGCTGCCCTCTTCGGATTACTGGTTTAAAGCCCGCAGCATCAACAAAACAGAGTTACAGGGTCATTTTGCCCTGAAGCGTTAATGTTAATTCCGTGTGAGAAGTGAGGCTGCAAATGCCGCGCTTTTGTAAATTTATCAGATGAAATTTAAGGTAGTTTCGGATTTCAGTCCGACAGGAGACCAGCCTGAAGCCATAGCCGAACTTTCGCAGGGAATTACAGAAGGAGAAAAATACCAGACTCTCCTGGGTGTTACGGGGTCTGGAAAGACCTTCACCGTGGCCAACGTCATCGAAAAAGTCCAGAGGCCTACGCTTGTACTCGCTCACAACAAAACCCTGGCGGCTCAGTTATACTCTGAATTTAAGATCTTTTTCCCGGACAATGCCATCGAGTATTTTGTGTCTTATTACGATTATTATCAGCCGGAGGCATACATACCTACCACAGGTCTCTACATTGAAAAAGACCTGTCGATCAATGAGGATATAGAGAAACTGCGCTTGAGTGCAACCTCCTCTTTACTTTCAGGAAGAAGGGATGTGCTGGTTGTGGCCTCCGTCTCATGCCTCTATGGCATAGGGAATCCATTGGAATTTCAGAAAAACGTCATTCACATCAGCAAGGACCAGCTGATCTCACGAACCCAGTTGATGCATCAATTGGTCCAAAGCCTATACTCCAGGACTACGGCCGACTTCAGAAATGGCAATTTCCGTGTGAAGGGAGATGTGCTGGACATTTTTCCCGGATATGCGGATCACGCGTATCGCGTTCACTTTTTCGGGGATGAAATTGAAGAGATCGAAGCCTTCGATCCATATAAAAATAAGGTCATTGAGACCTATGAACATCTGAATATCTACCCGGCGAATATCTTTGTTACCTCACCGGAAGTGCTACAGAATGCGATCCGCCAGATTCAGGATGATCTGGTACAGCAGGTGGCTTATTTCAAAGAAATAGGCAAGCCTTTGGAGGCGAAAAGGTTGGAGGAAAGGACCAATTTTGACCTGGAGATGATCCGCGAGTTGGGTTACTGCTCCGGCATAGAAAACTATTCGCGTTACCTGGACGGAAGGGAACCGGGTACAAGGCCTTTCTGCCTTTTGGATTATTTCCCGGAAGATTATCTGATGGTGGTTGACGAAAGCCATGTGACCATACCCCAGGTGCACGCTATGTACGGAGGAGACCGGTCGCGGAAGGAAAACCTGGTGGAATACGGCTTCCGGCTCCCTGCAGCTTTGGATAACAGGCCGCTGAAGTTTGAGGAATTCGAGGCCATGCAGAATCAGGTAATTTATGTAAGTGCCACCCCAGCCGACTATGAACTGCAGTTGAGCCAGGGTGTCTATGTGGAACAGGTCATTCGTCCCACCGGCTTGCTGGATCCGGAAATTGACGTACGCCCCAGTGCCAATCAGATTGATGACCTCGTTGAGGAGATACAGCAGAGAGTAGAGCGTGATGAGCGTACGCTGGTCACTACACTGACTAAGAGGATGGCTGAAGAATTGACCAAATACCTCTCACGGATCGATGTGCGTTGCCGATATATTCACAGCGATGTAGATACCCTGGAACGCGTGGAGATCATGCAGGACCTGCGAAGGGGGATCTTTGACGTGCTTATTGGAGTGAATCTTTTGAGGGAAGGACTGGATCTGCCCGAAGTTTCGTTGGTAGCGATCCTGGATGCCGATAAAGAAGGATTTCTGAGAAGTAACCGCTCTCTGACGCAGACAGTGGGTAGGGCAGCCCGCCATTTGAACGGCAAAGCCATCATGTATGCGGATACAGTGACCGAAAGCATGAAAAAAACGATCGACGAGACCGAGTACAGGAGGAAAAAGCAGCTGGCCTATAACGAAGCCAATAATATAGTACCAAAGGCATTAAAGAAAAGCCTGGATAACGCACTGGCTAAAAACTCGGTGTCGACTTTCCACTTTGAAAAAGAGGCTATGCGCGCAGCAGAACCCGATCCGGAATATCTCACCAAAGAACAGCGGGAAAAGCTGATCCGTGATAAGAGGAAAGCCATGGAAAAAGCCGCCAAGGAATTGGATTTTATGCAGGCGGCCAAACTCAGGGATGAAATTAAGACGCTCCAGGCTCAGGACCGGTAACAAAAACGCCCCGATCTCTCGGGGCGCTTCCTAACTAACCAACTAAACAAACCAACCATTATGAAGTCCCGTTAGGAGGGTACTGCATAATCTTTAAAATTTTTACTGACCGATTTCGATGGTCCTCTTGGGCTTCGGTAAAGCTTCTTCCTTCTTCGGTATCCTGAATTTGAGGATGCCATCAGTGTAAGTAGCTTCAATCTTGTCTTCATTCACGGTTTCAGGCATTGTGAAAGATCTCCTGAACGACTGGTAAGAGAATTCCTTTCTGGTAAAATGATCCTCAGAGGTCTCATTCTCCGATTTTTTCTCCATGGAAATAGTCATTACGCGATCGTCGATCTCCACGTTAAAATCCTCCTTCTTCTGCCCGGGAACAGCCAGTTCCAGGTCAAATCCGGTCTCATCTTCCTTGATATTGACGGCCGGAAGTGTGCTTTCAAATTTTTCCATACCACCAAACCAATCTGGTTTGAAGAATTCGTTCATCAACGATGGAAACATCAGGTTGTTTCTTCTTATTATACTCATGATTATTCGTTTATTGTTACTGTATTTATTTGTTCTTTACACTATATAGGCAAATGATGTACCAATGCCTAACGACTGCCTTTTTGTCGGTAATCTGCGATGATCGCATGTCATTGTGGCGTATATAGGCGCGAGGGACGAAGTGGGAGGGACGAAGTACAAGGGACGAGGATTAGAAAATGGAAAGTTGAAAGTTGAAGGTTGAAAATGATAAGTGGAAAGTGAATAGTTAAAAGTGAAAGTGAAGAGTGAAGAGTTAAAAATATAATTGAATGTCAGGCTGAGCGCCCGCCTTGACCATTCGGGCAGGCCCGCCTGAA
>JBPEXP010000180.1:0-2649 GCA_052031475.1 Flavobacteriaceae bacterium
CCAATTCAAGCTGCTATTGATGGAACTATGGAAGTGATTCCACCGATTGTATCTGCAATTATAACCACGCTATTGGCCTTCTCCATTTTCTTCTTTCTCGACGGCAGGATCGGGGATTTCTTTGGTGAAGTTTCTGTAATTGTAGTGCTTACCTTGCTGGTATCGCTTATAGAAGCACTTATTATACTTCCAGCTCACCTTGCGCATTCTAAAGCTATGAAACCCCAGGATAACAAGCCTAAGAAGGGATTGGCCAAAGTATTCGCCAAGCTCAGGGTCATCAATCCATCCGGAGATCGAATTATGTCCTGGATGCGTGATAAATTATACAGTCCGGCCCTTAAATTCTCATTACAGCACAAGTTGCTGACTTTTGCATTCTTTATCATGGCGTTTGTCCTCACATTGGGCTCTATAGGTGGTGGTGTTATCAGAACGTCCTTTTTCCCACAAATTGCCAGCGACAGAGTGGCTGTTGAACTGCAGATGCCTAACGGTACAAATGAACGTGTAACGGATTCCATAATTAGCTTTATTGCGGAAAAAGCGGAAATCGTTAATCAGGAACTTACTGCGGAATACTTGCAGGGTAGGGATGAGGAGTTGTTCGAAAACACTATAAAAAATATCGGTCCCGGTTCATCGGCAGCTACACTGGTTATCAATTTGCTGCCCGGTGAGGAACGTCCGGATGAAGTTTCTTCGGAGTTGGTTACCCGACGCCTTAGAGAATTAGTGGGGCCTGTTTTCGGTGTTGAAAGCCTGGTGTATGGCAGTGGAGGAAACTTTGGGGGGAGTCCCGTATCAGTATCCTTATTGGGAAATAATATTCAAGAATTAAAAGCTGCAAAGGAAGAATTAAAGGCAGAGATGGAAAACAATGCCTTGTTAAAGGACGTTGCCGATAATGATCCTGCAGGAATTAAGGAGATCAGGTTGCAACTTAAAGAAAATGCCTATCTCCTGGGATTGGACTTACGCGCGGTTATGAATCAGGTACGCGCAGGATTCTTTGGCGTTCAGGCGCAGCGATTCCAGCGTGGGCAGGACGAAATCAGGGTGTGGGTGAGATACGATCGCAGTAATCGATCGTCAATCACCGATCTGGATGAAATGCGTATCCTAACACCATCTGGCGAACGCGTGCCTTTAAAAGAAATAGCGAACTATACGATCGAAAGAGGGGATGTGGCCATCAACCACCTGGATGGACAAAGGGAGATACAGATCAGTGCAGATCTGAAGGATATAAAAACAACCAGTGCAACCGATGTGGTGGCCGATATCAGGAGCAATATTATGCCGGAAATACTTTCGAAATATCCCACAGTGACGGCATCTTACGAAGGTCAGAACAGGGAGGCCGGTAAATTAATCTCTTCTCTCAGGTCGGTTGGTATAACTACATTAATTTTAATTTATGTGACCATTGCGTTCACCTTCCGTAGTTTTAGTCAACCTTTGATGTTAATTCTTTTAGTCCCCTTCAGCTTAACCGCCGTGGCCTGGGGCCATTTTTTCCATGGCTTTCCTATCAATATTTTATCGATGCTTGGGATAATAGCCCTGATTGGGATAATGGTAAATGATGGTCTTGTACTAATCAGTAAATTCAATGGAAACCTGCGTCTTGGAATGACGTTTGATGAAGCGATTTTTGAAGCTGGGCGATCGAGGTTTCGAGCCATATTTCTCACCTCTGTAACCACAATAGCCGGATTGGCACCCTTGCTTTTGGAAAAGAGCAGACAGGCACAGTTTTTAAAACCTATGGCTATTTCAATCGCTTATGGGATTGGCTTTGCCACAGTGTTAACTCTACTGCTGCTCCCGTTGTTCCTTTCATTCAACAACAAAGTAAAAGTAGGAGCCAAATGGTTGAAGACAGGAGATGATGTTACCAAGGAAGAGGTAGAAAGGGCCATAAAGGAGCAGAAAGAAGAAAAAGAACTCGAGGTCCCATCAAGTCCCGTCCATGTTTGAGCCTATAAATCAAGGCATTCGCCTTCGCGGCCTTTGTAAAGGCTATACGCTATTTTTGAGATTGGCAACATTTTTTGTCCTAGTACTCATTTGGACGCTTCCTCAATTAAACAGCGCACAGAACTTACTTTCTAAGGAAGATGCTGTTGCTATTGCCCTTGAGCAGAACTTTGGGATTAAGGTAGCCCGGAATAACGTGGCCATTGCTGAGAATAACAGCAGTGTACTGAATTCCGGTTTTCTTCCTTCAGTTACAGGAAATGCAGGCGCCACGTATAATCGTGACGATTCTACAATTGAGTTTCCCGGTCAGTTTCAGGATGATGGAACGCCCCGTCCCGATCTGGAATTAAACCAGGCTGAATCGCAGCGCTATAATTCTGCTGTTCGCGTAGATTACGTGTTATTTGACGGATTGGGAAGGTTGTACAATTACCGCAGTCTAAGGGCGCAGTACGAACTTTCAGAATTACAGGCCAGGGAGACTATAGAAAATACCCTTGTACAACTCTTTAGTGTCTACTATGAAATTGCCCGTCTTACTGAAAATAAAAATGTATTTCAACAGGCATTGGATATATCCAGGGATAGGATTACGAGGGCGGAATTCGCTTTTGAATATGGTCAAAGTACACGATTGGATATTTTGAATGCGCAGGTAGATGT
>JBPEXP010000181.1:0-3426 GCA_052031475.1 Flavobacteriaceae bacterium
CCAACATCGACAGGTCAGCCTCTTTTGGAGATCTTAAAATAGTTTTTGCCGGATAGTTTTCCACCTGAACTTTCTTATAAAAAGTCCTTCCTGCTTATTGACAATTGGTGTGAGCCCTTGCTGCCTTGCACGCAGGTAACCGCTCAGGCTGTTCCAGATAATTTTTAAAGATTTCTTTCGCATGGCCATTTTAACAGCCGATAATAGGGATAGGAGAAATCCGTAACGCAGCTGATAATAAGCCTGGCCTTGTTTGAAGGAAGCAGATTGATCATAGGTCTTCCCTGTGGGTCTTAAATGCTTCACTTTGATTTGCTCCAGGGTTTTAACTTCAAATCCGTAATACCGGGCTAAGATCGCATCGGCCGTATCCCAGCCGAGCCCTTCCCTCAGACCCTGCATGGCCTCCAGACAACTACGGCTGTAGAGCTTAACAGGGCCTCTTACATGCGATCTGTCTGCAATAGATTCGTATATCCATTGATCTCCTTCCTGAATATAGAGAAGTCCGGAGCACAAACCCAGATTCTTATTCTCATAGAATTCCTTCTGAACACTTTCTAAGTAATGAGCGGGAAGAACGATGTCCGCATCAAATTTGCCAATCAGCTGGTAGTTTTCCCGTAGTAGTTCGTATCCGTGAAGGAAGGCCCTGACCACCTTGGCCCCGGGTTGATGGTTATCCGTACTTTGGTTAAAGGACCAGTCTATCCAATGGTGCCGTGAGGCGAACTCGCGAATGATCTCGTTGGTCTTGTCCGTAGAATTGTCGTCTACAATCAACAGCTTATCCGGCCTCCTGGTTTGGGAAACAAAACTTTCGAGACACTCTCTGATAAAGTCCTCTTCATTGAAGGCAGGAATGATAATGGCTGTTTTCAATACAATAAAGTCATAATACTTTCACTGAAATGGCAAGTTTGAGACTTTTCCGCACCGCTTATTACGGTCTTTTTTTGGCATAGACCATATAGTATCTAGGTGTAAATCTCCTGAGCAAAGGTCTGAATCCCAGTTTGTTTACAGGATTGGTCCACTTGATACTATCAATGATCTCCCAACCAGACTTTTCTAACAGCCAATCAAATTGCCAATCCTCAAATTCGTGATAGTGCCTGTCCCATGGATCTGTTTTGCTTCTGTAAGCTTTGGCAAACCACAAGCGCAGTGGAACACTGGCTACTAATTGGTTGCAGCGAATTTCTTTAAGGATGTTCAGTGGTGCAAGCATGTGTTCAAATATTTCAAACGCTGTTACTACGTCTGCATCGGATTGCTGCACGCTTGTAAAATTCTCATCGAGGTCTTCACCCCGCGTATTTTCTACGGAATAGCCCTGTTCCCTCATTAATTCTGATAGAGGATTGGATACACCCAGATCCAGGATTTTTTGATCCGTGCTAATGTGTTTCTTTAGAAACGCCATGGTTAAACGGTAGCGCTTCTTGGGAAAATTGTCCTCGTACATGTTTATTGGATCTAGCGCGGTTTGCTCAGCATCTGTAGACCACAGCATTGATATTCATACCCGCGCCAACACTGGCAAATATAACAACATCTCCTTTGCTGACATGATGGCCCTTTAGTTTTCCCCTGCGTACGGTGTCAAAAAGGGTAGGGATTGTGGCCACCGAACTATTTCCCATCTTGTGAATGTTCATCGGCATGACATCTTCGGGACTCTCCATGTCAAACAAACTATAGAACCTCTTTATGATGGCTTCATCCATTTTTTCATTGGCCTGATGAATGAATATTTTTTTTATTTCCACAACATCAACACCGCTCATTTCCACGCATTTTTTCATGGCCTGTGGCACATGCGACAGGGCAAATTCGTAGATCTTGCGACCGTACATCTTTATGTATTGCCTGTTATCCTTTGCCGCGGTATCATGGGATTTACCGTTGAAGAGGTAGTAGGCCTCATCATTGCTGTACGTAGCTGATATATGCGATAACACCTCACCGTGCTGATCGGTTTCTTCCAATATGCAAGCTCCGGCGCCATCGGAATAGATCATAGAATCCCTGTCGCAAGGGTCTACCACCCTGGAAAGCGTTTCGGCTCCGATAATGAGGCATTTTTTTGCTATACCGCTCTTAATATAGGCATGGGCTTGAATAACGCCTTCAAGCCAACCAGGACAGCCAAAGAGCATATCGTATGCTACACAATGCGGATTTTTGATTTTTAGCAGGTGTTTCACCCTGGTAGCCAGGCTGGGCACCATGTCTCCTTGAGCCTGGCCGTAGGCAACGTCACCAAAATTATGGGCGAATACAATGTAATCAAGGGATTCCGGATCAATTCCTGCATTTTCTATGGCCTTTTCTGCAGCGAGGAAACCCAGATCTGATGCCTTGAACTCCTTCTTGGCATATCGCCTTTCATCTATACCGGTTATAGCCTGAAATTTTTGAATGATTACCTCGTTGGTATTGTCAAAAGGTATGCCGTTTCCCTTTAAAAAATTGTTGGTAACAAAGGCTTCGTTTGGAGTAATTTCACTGGGGATATAACAGCCTGTCCCTGTAATAGCAATAGCCATGTTTGAGAGATGATTAGTGTTTAAACCGCAATCTAATTACTAATACTCTCAATTTCCGGTGAAGGTGGTCGCTTAATACGACACCCACATCGAAATAATCCATGGAGGGCTTTAGTTAGAGATTCCTTGTAGACTGGGTCAAATTGCTTAAAACCAATGTCTTAGAGGTTTATTGGACTTCAGCATATATTTCAATGGGAGGACAGGCACACATTAAATTACGATCGCCATAGGCATCGTCTACCCTGCGGACACTTGGCCAGAACTTATTATCTTCCAAATAGGGCAGGGGATATGCGGCCTGACGCCTCGTATAAGGATAGTCCCATTCATCATTTGTAATCATAGCCAAGGTGTGAGGCGCATTCTTGAGTATATTGTTGTCCTCCTCGCCAGCCAGTTGTTCTATTTCTTCACGTATGGCCAACATGGCGTCACAAAAGCGATCTATTTCGGCCAAGCTTTCACTTTCTGTGGGTTCAATCATCATAGTACCGTTTACGGGGAATGATACCGTAGGAGCGTGAAATCCGTAATCGATCAGCCTTTTGGCAATATCAGAAACCTCTATGCCTTTAGTCCTGAAGGGCCTGCAATCAATAATCATTTCATGAGCCGCACGGCCCCTCTCGCCGGTGTACAAGATCTTGTAAGATCCTTCAAGACGATTCTTGATGTAATTGGCATTTAAAATTGCGACCACCGTTGACCTTTCCAGCCCCTTGGCGCCCAACATTTTTATGTAGGCATATGAGATGAGGCAAGCCATTGCACTGCCCCAGGGCGCCGCAGATACGGCGGTGATAGCTTTTTCACCACCGGTTTTGATCAGTGGATTACCGGGCAGGAAGGGTAGCAGCTGCTCGGCAACGCA
>JBPEXP010000182.1:0-2577 GCA_052031475.1 Flavobacteriaceae bacterium
ATTCTGATCTGGATGGAGTAAATGACCAACAGGATCCCGCTAATGACAATCCCTGTATTCCGGACAATTTCAATGAACTTTGTGATACTGATGGTGATGGAATAACTGATGGTGAGGAAATCGCCAATGGCACAGATCCCCTGGATCCCTGCGATCCAAACCTTACACCTGACTGTGACCCAGATCCCATTGATCTGGAAATAATAAAAACAGTAGACAATGCGGATGCGAATATAGGAGACCAGGTCACCTTTACGATCCGTGTAAATAACCTATCAGACAGCAGGGTTCTGGGAATAAAAATAGGCGACCTGCTGGAGACCGGCTTCCTATACATTGAGCATACGACCACCCTCGGCAATTATGACCCGGACCTGGGCGAATGGGATATTTTTGAACTCCAGGAAGTGGCCTCGGCGACCCTGGAAATTGATGTTGAGATTCTGGAGGGTGGAACTTATTCGAACACTGCCGAATTGCTGGAGTCTTTTCCCCTTGACGATAATGTGAGTAATAATACCTCTACCATTACGCTAAACATAGATTTGCCGGAAGGGGTGGATCTTTTGCTGGAAAAAACGGCCTTGAGTGCCAGACCATTGATAGGGGATGAAGTGGTATTCACCATCACTGTTACCAATGAATCACAGGAAGATACCGTTTCGAATATACAGGTAATCGACCTGATTTCAAGTGATAGCGACTCAGGCTTCATATATATAAGTCATATTGCGGATAACGGGTCCTATTCACCGGAGACCGGAATATGGGAGATCCCAAGCCTTATGCTGGATCAGCAGGCGAGCTTGATGATTACCGTACAGGTACCTTTCGAAGGGACATTTATCAATACGGCTTCCTTGCTCAGGTCTTCGCCTACTGACGGCAATCCGGATAATAATGAGGCAGTAGCCGAAGTACGTGTAAGCCTGCCCAGTACGGATGAATGCGGCTTTTTCTTCAATCAATTCTCACCAAATGGAGATGGCACCAACGATCGGTTAAAGATCAATTGTTTAAGCTTATATCCCGATAATTCGCTGGAAATCTATAACCGCTACGGTAACCTTGTATTTGAAGCACGGTCTATGACCGATGCGGATACCTGGGATGGAACGCGAAAAAGTGAACCTGTTCCGGACGGCACCTACTTTTATATCCTTGATCTGGGTGATGGGTCAGAAATTAGAAAAGGTTGGATCCAACTTATAAGATAACTGATCAATGATCCGGAAAAGCAATAGCACATTCATAATGCTCAAATCCATACCCTGCCTGATCCTACTGCTGCTGGCCGGTCAGTTATTTTCGCAGAGAGAACCACAGTATACCCAATATATGTACAATATAGGGAGCTTTAACCCGGCCTATGTGGGTACGGTAGCAAAATTTGATCTTTCGGGTCTGTACCGTGCCCAGTGGATTGACATTCCGGGTGCCCCTCGGAATATTCGATTTGGGGCCAACATCCCGTTTAAGAACGAAAGGAATGGAATGGGGGTCAATGTAGTGAGCGATGAAATAGGCCCAACCACCAATACATTTGTAGACGTAGCCTATTCCTATCAGGTCAATCTTTCAGAATTTACCAAGCTCTCTTTCGGTATTGATGCCGGGGGATCATTTCTCAATGTAGACTTTTCCAAAGGAACTTTTGAGAATCCGGGAGAGCCCATTCTGGATCGAAACAATATCAGCGAGTTCTATCCTACGGTAGGTGCCGGACTCTTTATGTACCAGGATCACTGGTATTTGGGAGCTTCCGTACCCAACTTTCTGACAGACGGACTTTATGATGAGGCCGTAGCCGAGGTGGTTGAAGACAAATTGCAATTCACTTTCATAGGGGGTTATGTATTTGACGTATCGGAGAACCTGAAATTTAAGCCGGCATTCCTGGTGAACTATATCCAGGGGGCACCGGCCACGGTCAATTTATCCACTAACTTTCTTATCAAGGATGTATTTACCCTGGGAGCAGCCTATCGTGTTGATAATTCCGTGAGTGGATTAGCCGGTTTTCAAATTTCGAGCACTACCTTTATAGGATACTCATACGATTATAATACCAACGGGCTGGGAGAATTTAACAGTGGCTCGCACGAAGTCATCCTTAAATTCTATCTGGGCCAGGGAGGTG
This sequence comes from Flavobacteriaceae bacterium, assembly GCA_052031475.1. Taxonomy (GTDB): domain Bacteria; phylum Bacteroidota; class Bacteroidia; order Flavobacteriales; family Flavobacteriaceae; genus JAHEJJ01. The sequence goes on from JBPEXP010000182.1 coordinate 2,141, forward strand.
GCTCCAAATCAGAAAAATCTAAGCCTCAAAAAGGAAAACCTAAACAAATAGATTCGCCGAGATTCTTCTAATCAGCAGCAATGAAAAAGAGATTAGGTATATATATTGTTTTTCTCTCATTGGCCGGTATTAGTTTCGGGCAACAGCCGATGTCCAGGGCAGATGCCCACTTTTACGAATACGCCTATGCCGATGCCATCAGGGAGTACCGTAAGGAGATGGTCAAGAAAACACTGACCAATCAGCAATTTTTAAACCTGGCCGACTCCTATTTTAAGACAGACAATTACAAGGCAGCCTCTGATACCTATTTTGAAGTGTACAAACGAGACACTACGATGTCGTCTTTTCACTTTAACCGTATGCTTCAGGCCATGACCCGGACATCGGGTGAAGATCGGGTAAAAGCCATTCTGGCTACTCGTACAGACGCCATG
>JBPEXP010000183.1:0-2918 GCA_052031475.1 Flavobacteriaceae bacterium
GGAGCCATAAAACGCGAAATAGGGGCAGAGGTATCCGGATATTTATAGCCGTCTGTAAACTGCGTATTGAATTTTCCTTTAACGGAATAATACCATGGGCTTAGCGTATCTCTTTGATAGCCAAAGGTAGAGCGCAGCCTGATCGCGTCTTCGGTCTTTCGCGGTTCCCGCCCTTCCTGCGTATTCCAACCGTAGCGGAGGGCCAGGACATTATCCCATTGAATATAGCGGAACTTGTAATTCCGTTCAAAATCTACACGCGCAATGGCTGAGACCGAGTTGTCACCGCCTGCGTTCCAGTTTACAAAAGCTGCTTCATTGAGAATTAGATTCGCCTGGTTAACCTTGGTCCAGAAAGAAGGGATGACAAATTTTTTCTTCCTCCGGGTAAGCGGCTTGGTTTCCTGAAATGAGATCCATGGATTGCTCAATCTCACACCTCTTGGAACGATCTCCAGTTTCCGCTGTGTCTCCCGGATTACGATCGTGTCAACTATAGCAGCTTGCAGACTATCTATCCGCGTAGAATCTACGGCTTCCTGTGCTGGGATCGTATCCTGCGACCAGGCTATTGCACTAAAGGAAAACAAGATGAGGATGAACAGGATTCGATTTCTCATCATAGAGTACAGGTCGGGTTATTTTTATGGCGGCAAAGTTAATTCAATTTCAAATTATGGATCTCCAAATCGCCAAAAGTGTTTGTTGTATTTTTAGCCTATGGATCTAAAGCTAGACGACGGTTTCTTTATGAAGAAGGCCTTACAGGAGGCTGAAGCTGCCTATGAAAAAGGTGAAGTTCCGATTGGTGCCGTGGTGGTTGTCAGGGAAAGGATTATTGCCCGGGCCCATAATCTCACTGAACAGCTTAACGACGTAACAGCCCATGCAGAGATGCAGGCTATTACCGCGGCGGCCAATTTTCTCGGTGGTAAGTACTTGCATCAATGTACACTATACGTCACTCTGGAACCCTGCCAGATGTGTGCCGGTGCCTTATACTGGAGCCAGATCCCCAGGGTGGTCTACGGGGCCTATGATCCGCAACGGGGATTCACTGCCATGGGAGGGCAGCTCCATCCAAAGACGGAAGTGGTTGGAGGGGTGCTCGAAGCAGAATCGGCAGAACTCATCAAACGCTTCTTCATTAAGAAAAGGAATTTAAACTAGCCTGATGCTAGCTTTCTGTGAATAAAAAAACCCCGACCAAATGGTCAGGGTTTCAGTAACTCTCAAAATAAAATATGCTTAACCGATGAGCTGCACTTGCGCAGCTACCATCCCTTTTCTGCCTTCTGCTTCTTGGTATTCTACTTTGTTGCCTTCCTTCAATTCTAAGCCGTTAAGGGCTGTAACATGAACAAAGATGTCTTTTCCCGTTTCGTCGTTGGTAATGAAGCCATAACCTTTGGATTCATTAAAAAATTTTACTGTGCCGGTCATTAATAAAAAATATAAAAATTGATGGTACGAATTTAGGGGAATTATATCAGACCTGATATGAAATGATCAAAAATTATTGATTATCAGTCTTTTTTTCCTCCATACCCCTCATTTTCCTAATATTTTCATCGGTTAACATGTAATCCTTCATTTTTTTACCCCGGCTATAAGTAATGAGGAATAATGGCATAGCTACCAAAAACAGACCGACGGTACCAAAACCGATGTACTTATGCGCTTTTGCCAACTGTTCTTCCTCGATGGTAAAGCCATAAGCAATAAGGGCAAGTGAGGCTATAGTTATAGCGATAATAATGTATTTGACGCTAGTCTTCATCTTCCCTGGTAAAATTAATCAATTCTGTTCTGTAGGCCGTCATTAGCTTGGAGCGGGATATAAATCCATAGTACTTGCCATCCCTGATCACAGGGAGGTTCCAGGCGTCACTCGATTTAAATTTGACCATGACATCCTTCATACTATCCGATTCATAGAAAATCATTTCGGGGGGTTCATGCATCAGCGATTCCACAAGGATCTTGTTATGCATCGAGCTGTCAAACATAAATTCCCGGATATCGTCCAGGGTTACTACTCCAACCAGCGCCTTTTCTTCATCCAGGACGGGGAAAATATTCCTTTTGGATTTGGCTACCGACTCGTGCAGCATTTCGCCCAGTGTCATATCGCGTTTAATCGGGATAAACCCTTTTTCTATTACGTCATCCAGGTTCATAATGGCCAGCACGGCCTGGTCTTTATTATGGGTGATGAGTGCTCCCCTGTCTGCCAACTCTCTGGTAAATATGCTATAACTGATGGTGTTTTTGGTAATCAGGAATGAGATGGAAGCGGTGATCATCAGCGGCACAAACAGCTCATAGCCACCTGTGATCTCGGCGATCAGGAAGATGGCCGTAAGCGGCGCATGAATTACCCCGGCGATCAGTCCGGCCATACCGATCAAGGTAAAATTACTCTCGCTGACCGCAAAGCCAAGACCGGAATTATTGACCACCTTGGCCAGAACATTGCCCAGGGCACTGCCCATGACCATGGTGGGGATAAAGATCCCTCCGCCACCGCCTGCAGCAAAGGTGGTGGTCATGGCCACAGCCTTAAAAATGGTGATCCCAAACAAGAGGGCAATCACAATCCAGATATTGGAAGTATAGGCGTCAAAAGGAGTTTTTCCCAGGGCTTCAATATGCTTGCCGTCCAGCAGATCGTTGATAAAACCGAAACCTTCGCCGTACAGGGGCGGTATGAAATACAGCATGACGCCGATGGCCAGCCCGCCCACCAGCAGTTTGTATTTAGGGCTTCTGAAAATCTTGAAGAACTTAAGGATGGCAAAGTACATCCGGGTAAAATATATAGAGGCAAAAGCTGTTCCGGCTCCAAGCAGAACATAGAAAAGGGTGTCCTTGATCTGAAAGGGTTCGGTGACCGAAAAATAAAAAAGCGTTTCATC
>JBPEXP010000184.1:0-1893 GCA_052031475.1 Flavobacteriaceae bacterium
AGGCACCCAGGATAATTTTAGTATCGGCGGCCCTTCCAGGGTGATCACGGATCACGGTATCACCAATTACGACTGGTTCATCACCCACGGCGGCGATGGTTTTGAATCACAGGTAGACCCGGAAAATCCCAATATTGTTTATGCACAGTCCCAATACGGTTTCCTGGTGCGCTATGACAAACAGAGTGGGGAAGAGGTAGGCATTCAACCCCGTGAACCGGATGGCGCCAATGCCTATCGATTTAATTGGGATGCCCCTTTGGTGGCCAGCAGACATGGAAAAGGGCGGATCTACTTTGCAGCGAATAAAGTATTCAGGTCAGATGATTACGGCAATAGCTGGAAGGAGATCAGTGACGATCTTACCCGTCAGATAGATCGGAACCAACTCAAGGTCTATGATCGGATTGTGAGCATCGATGCGGTGGAAAAAAATGGTTCCACTTCACTATATGGTACCATCGTGGCCATGTCTGAATCGCCCCTTGATGAAAATCTTATTGCTATAGGAACAGATGATGGACTGGTGCAGATCACCGAAAATGGCGGAGAAAGCTGGCGCAGGATCGATAATATCCCCGGGGCACCGAACAGGTCTTATGTGAATAGTGTCTATCTCTCGAGGCACAATGCCAATGTGATCTACGTGGCATTCAATCACCATAAATACGGAGATTTTAAGCCTTATATATTCCGCTCGTCTGACCGGGGTAACAGTTGGTCCCGTATAAGTTCTAACCTGCCCGAAAGAGGCAGTGTCTATGCCATTGAGGAGGATCACACTAATCCGGACCTCATTTTCTGCGGTACGGAGTTCGGGGCTTATTTTTCTCCTGATTCTGGAAGACACTGGAAAGAACTGAGTGCAGGCCTGCCTACCATAGCCGTGAGGGACATCGCCATTCAGGAAAGGGAGAATGATCTGGTGCTGGGTACTTTTGGCAGGGGTTTCTATGTGCTGGACGACTACTCGGCCCTAAGGTATGTGAGAAATGCCTATCCGTCTGAAAAAGCAAAGATCTTCCCCATTAGGGAATCGCTGGTATGGGAGAAAAGCCTCCCCTTGGGTTTACCGGGAAAATCCTTCCAGGGGGATAGTTTCTTCACTGCTCCCAATCTGGGCCCTGAAGCGATGATCACCTATTACTATAACGCCGACTACAAAACTCTAAAGGAGCAGCGCGCTGAAAGAGAAAAAAAGCTGATCAAAAATGAAAGGGATACCCCTTATCCCAGCTACGAGGCCCTGAAATCAGAAGCGGAAGAAGACAAACTTCAGCTGGTATTCACCATTAAAGATGCATCAGGTACGGTAGTAAAAAAAGATTTTAGAAAGCCAGAGAAAGGAATACAACGATTCCACTGGAATCTGCGTTATACCCTGCCCGATCCCATTGAGTTCAAAGAACCCGGTTTCTATAATCCCTGGGCCACTAAGGATGAAGGAACCTTGGTTTTACCTGGCACCTATTCAATAGAACTGCACGAACTGCAAAATGGGGAAATGACTGCTGTGGCTGGACCCGAAACATTTACAGTAAAGGCCCTGAATAATACGGTCCTGCCCGCCGAAAACAGGGAAGAAAAAGTACGCTTTCAAAAAGACCTGGCCTCTCTGGTGGCTGAAGCTGCCATTGCAGATGAATTGCTTAAGGACACAGCTAACAAGCTTAAGTATATTAAAAAGGCCCTGGAGCGCGCAGAAGTGCCCATTGGTGAATTCTCCAAAACGGTTGTGGCCATCGAAAATGAAGCACGCGAAATCAGACATGAACTTTATGGAGACCCTGTAAAAACCAGGCTTGATATCGATCAGCCTCAGGATCCGATGTACCGTTTGGCCATTATTTCTTATGAGCAGAAATATTCTACCTCAAGCCCCACACAAACTCA
>JBPEXP010000185.1:0-2363 GCA_052031475.1 Flavobacteriaceae bacterium
ATACAGGTGAGACCAGTGATGTGGACTTGCAGCAAATGATCGACACGCCTAACGACATTCATGCCGGTGAGATAGAAACCAGTACTTCCCTGGCCATCAGGCCGGAATTGGTGCAGATGGACAAGGCCGTGAACGAAACCATGGCCTTTGGCAGTCATTTCCTTGATTTTGACTCGGAACGCGGAGTAAACTGGTATGTACATACGCATAAGATCTCGGAAAGCGGTGTGATGGGGGATGCCACAAAAGCTACCAAGGAAAAGGGCGAGAAGATGTGGGAAATCATGATCGCCCACATGGTTCGTTTTGTGGAGAGCATAAAAAACACTCCGCTGGCAGATCTCTATCAAAAGAGATATTGATGAAGATTACCAACATCTCCTATGAGAGGTTGGATCTAAAATTATCCCAGCCTTATACCATTGCCTATGAAACTGTTTCCGAGGTTGTCAATTTTGTACTAAAACTGGAAACAGATCAGGGTTTAATTGGATATGGCTGTGCAGTACCGGATCCGATAGTCACTCGTGAAACCTCTGAACAGGTAGAAACGTTTATTAAGGACGCCATTCTTTCAACTCTCAAAGGCCGATCGCCTTTTATGTTTCATAGGATCATGGAAGACCTTAGGCAACTACCGGGTGCCGGGGCTTCGGCAATGGCCATGACAGACATGGCCCTGTTAGACCTTCAGGCAAAGAAAATGGGAGTACCTCTCTACAAGTATTTAGGAGGATATAGGAACCAAATAGCTACTAGTGTAACAGTAGGGATTTGTTCTGCAGAGGATGCTTTAATATTAGTGAAAGAACTGGTTAAAAAGGGGCTATTTATCATCAAAATAAAGGGGGGTATTGATATTGATGAGGACCTGGAAAAAATGAAGCAAATCAGGAGGGATTTTCCTGAGATTCGATTGCGCTTTGACGGGAACCAGGGTTATACTTTAAAGCAAGCCCTGCGCTTTGCGAAGGAAGCAGAGGCGTTGGATATTGAGGTATTTGAACAACCTCTTTCATCAGAACTAGATATGAAATTGAAAGACCTGAAAGAGAAGATCCGCCTGCCTCTTATGGTGGATGAAAGTCTCAAATCCCTGGAAGATGCCTATTATTTTAGTAAGGATGATCAGTTAGATCTCTTCAATATCAAATTGATGAAGGTGGGCGGTATCCTGAAAGCGCGTGAAATCAACTCGGTGGCAAGGGCAGCTGGTATCAGGTCTATGGTGGGCTGTTTAGATGAAAGTGCAATTGGCATCTCAGCCGGCTTGCATTTTGCCTTGTCTGACAGCAATGTTATGTACGCCGACCTGGATGGGCATTTAGACCTGGAAGGTGATCCTTACCATGGGCTTTTCGAACTCAAGGACGGATTCCTTATTCCTGGAACGAAACCGGGAATAGGAAATTAGTCGATATAATTTATTCAATCTTCAATACTTAATCAAGTTCCATAATCTGATAACTCCCGTAGTGTGATCCTTTGCGCTCAATGTTGCAAATAAAAAACCTCAAAGCTGCGCTTTGTTTTTATCTAAGGATTAGCTGGCGCTGATCCTTTGCGCTCAATGTTGCAAATAAAAAACCTCAAAGCTGCGCTTTGTAGTTTTACATTTTATATCACTTATGAAAGCTCACGCTTTCAGCGCATTATAAAATGCAAAACCACGCAATTCTTGCGTGGTTTTTTGAGTGTCGTGATCGCGACAGGATTCGAACCTGTGACCGTCTGCTTAGAAGGCAGATGCTCTATCCAGCTGAGCTACGCGACCTGGGTTTGCGGCTGCAAATATACAACTATGGTAAGATACTAAACAATTAAAAAGTTTATTAGTAACACCCATCACCCTCTCATTTCTTATCTTTCAGCCTAGTTGAAAGGAATAAAACGCTCTACAATTATGCTCATAAAGATTTGCAAGACTCGTTGGCTATTAGTCTTACTGATATATACGTATGCCCTGCAGTCATGCAGAGAAACTGCTGTTAATAAAGAGGAGATGAACCAATTTTTTGTAGGCACCTATACGGATGGGGAAAGTCAAGGAATTTATTCTTACCAACTCAACTCTGATGGTAGTCTTGAGCGCCTGGGATTGGCTGCGGTGGCTGAAAACCCTTCTTATCTTGCCAACAGTCCTGATGGCCGTTACATACTTGCAGTAAACGAGGTCAGCAACGAGCAGGGTAGCGGATATATATCTTCTTTTACAAAACAAGGGTCCGTCTTGGACTTTTTAAGCCAAAAACCTACTGGTGGTGCTCATCCATGTCATGTAACTATCAATTCGGATGGATTCATTCTGGTGGCTAATTACAGCGGTGGAAATGTGGGATTGCTCAAATTAAAGGAAGACGGAA
>JBPEXP010000186.1:0-9095 GCA_052031475.1 Flavobacteriaceae bacterium
TTCCCAGTCCGTGATTTTGGTCATCAGTGAGGCAAGGTCTATTTCTTTCTCGTCATCATGCTCAAAGACCCGCAGAACGCCTTCCAGGCTTTTCCGCTCCGTAAAGGGTTCATCACCCTGAACATTGACGATGATGTCCACATCCATATCTTCCACGGCTTCCGCAATTCGGTCGCTGCCCGTGTTGTGTTCTTCACGACTCATAATGGCATGGCCACCCGCATCGGTAATGGTATTGTAAATAAGCTCACTGTCTGTCACCACATAAACCTCATCAAACAAGCCGGTGGAAACGGCTGCCTCATACGTCCGGATAATAACAGGTTGGCCACCCAGGTCCTGCATGAGTTTGCCGGGAAATCTGGAAGCCGCATAGCGAGCCGGGATCATTGCTATTTTCTTCATTTTCAGCTTTGGAAAATTTAAAGTTTAGGCCTCGGTCTGAGTTTCCTGTATATGACGAATATGAAGGCGAGAATAATGATCACAAGAACCGCTGCCAATATGGGTGCGAAAATAGATGCCGTGGTTACAACCGCTGCAGTACCGGTTTCTATCAACGATATGCCGGGATTTGCCAATCCGCCCGTTGTTGCTGTTGAAGCCAGCCTGCTGGTAGCCGAGGCACCCTTGATGGCTGTGGCTGTTCCACCGCCGGCAATGATGGCCAAAGACCAGGTCACCACCGGGTCCAGGTTAGCCACTGTAGAAACCATGGCGGCCGTACCGGCTATAGCCGCAAGCGGCAGCGCCAGGCTGTCCAGTAAATTGTCTACCCAGGGGATAAAATAGGCGAAGATCTCAACTACGGTAGCCACACCCAGTGTAATAACAGCTGCCAGGCTACCCACCCACTCCCAATGGTCATTGAGCGTCCAAAGATCAAAATATGAGGCCAGGCTCAGGGCAAATAGGGGAAGGAAAACCCGAAAACCAACTGAAGCCGCCAATCCGATACCGAGGAATATGCTTATGATGGTCTCGGAGGTCATCAGCTTTAAATTTTTACGAAAATAGACTATTCCGTCCTTACAAAAAAATCGCTCTTGAATCCAATTAAATACAGCTTTTCGCGGGCCCTGGTAACTGCAGTATACAACCATCTGAAATACTCCCTGTCCAGTCCTTTGGGCAAATACGGCTGCTCAACGAAGACCGTATTCCATTGCCCTCCCTGCGATTTATGACAGGTAATCGCATAGGAAAATTTAACCTGCAAGGCATTAAAATAACGGTTGTTCTTAACGGCCAGAAATTTTTTATACTTAGAACGCTCGTGAGCGTAATCCTTAAGCACTTCCTGGTAGAGTTTGTTCCCATCCTCATAGGATAATGACGGTGACTCTGAACGAACTGTATCCAGCAGCAAAACAGTCTCAAAAGGCCTTTGCCTGGGGTAGTCGACCATTTTTACCCGAACTTCCGCAAATTTAAATCCGTATAACTCCTTAAGTGCTAAGATCTCCAGTACTTCAATAGTGTCGCCATTGGCTATAAAACCGGCCTCCGAATTGGGCTTGAGCCAGAAGTAATTGTTCTTAACCACCATCATCAGGTCACCTGCTGCCAATTCGTGTTCAAGTTGCAGAATCCTGCTCCGTATATTTTCGTTGTAGAGATTGGCCCTTTTGTTTGATCTCACAATAAAGACCGTGTCTTCCCTTCCGTGCTGGCGATAGGCCTGCTCTATGGCGTCCTGAATATCATAGCCATCAACCAGGCGAATGATATCGGTATAATCTGCAAGTTCAAATTGGAAATGTTCATAGAACTGATCCCGCAATTGTTGTCTTATCAATGTGGCATTCTCCAAGATGCCTGAAAATTGCTGCTGCCTGACAACTTCATCCAGTTCCAGAGTGCTGACGTCCTTTCTGTAGTTTAACTCCAGCTGCTCCTCATTGAGTGCCGGACTCAGATCGAGCTTTACAGGAGGTAATTGGGCCGTGTCGCCTATAAGGATGAGTTTGCACCGATGCCCTGAATATACAAAACTGATCAGATCGTCCAGCAGGGCCCCATTTTCAAAGAGTTTGCTGTCTGCCGGCCGGTCCGGGATCATGGAGGCCTCATCTACAATGAAAATAGTATTCCTGTGCTTATTAGGCGCCAGGACGAATTTCATGGCACCTGATTTGTCCTTCCTCGGAAAATAGATTTTTCGGTGGATGGTATGTGCTGTAGTATTGGCATAAGTAGACATCACTTTGGCAGCCCTTCCGGTGGGGGCCAGCAATACGGCCTTCAATTTGGTTTGCCAAAGCTGTGAAACCAGTACGCCGGTAATGGTGGTCTTGCCCGTACCTGCGAAGCCTTTAAGCAGGAAGATGCTATCCGAATCATCAGAAAGAACGAAGTCGGCGAGTTGGGCCAGCGCTCTTTCCTGTTTAAGGGTGGGTTTATGCGGAAATTTATCCTTTAAAATCTGTGCGAAAGAAGCCTCGGAAATACCGTCCATAGGGCTCTAAAGATAAATAGGTTTTTTGGGGAAAACCTTTCGCGATTAAAAAAAAATTGTAGATTTGTGAATACCGCTAAATTTAACTAACACTCGTATAAAAATGAAAACCATCTTACAAATTGTACTGTGGATCGTATGTATCGGATTGGGTTATCTCATCTATAAATCCGTTACCGGGCCCATTGAATTTAAAAAGGTCAAGGAAGCCAGGTTTGCCGATGTCATAGATAAGCTCAAAGACATCAGAAACTCGCAGGAAGCCTATAAGACGGTCAACGGTAGATTTGCCAACGATTTTCAGAGTCTGGTAGCTTTTGTAGATACCGGCCAGTACACCATTACCCAACGGCGCGACTCTTCCTATATGGAGTTTGACAAGGTTTATGGTATTGACCTTTTAAAAGAGGTGACCATTGTAGACACACTTGGTTTTGTTAAAGTAAAGGATTCTTTATTTAAGGGGGATGATCGTTATAAAACCATGATGAACGTACCCCACGCCCAGAACGACGAGAAATTTACGATGAAAGCTGATGTCATTGATAAGGCTGGATATAAAGCGCCGGTCTTTGAGGCCAAGGTCAGCAAATCTGTAGTGCTTTACGATCAACCTGCGGACCTGGTAGCCAGGGAGAATGCCCATGTGAGCGTGGAGGAAGTTAATGGTTCGGAAATTATTGTCGGTTCCTTAGACGATGTGAGTACCAATGGGAATTGGCCGCCTATCTATGACAAAAAACAATAACAAGAGCGCAGACCACCATACTGATAACTTTTATAAATTGTCCATTCAGGTTAGCTTGAATGGACTTTCTTTTTGTGTGGTCGATACTTTGAGGAATACTATTCTTCTAAGTGAACAACACCGTTTTGGAAAGGAGCTGTCTCCTTACGAAGTCCAGAAAGAGTTGAAGGACACGCTGCAGGCCAATCGGGTGACCGATATGGACATCGCAGATACCGTGGTCATCCACAGGAATAATTTATTCAGCCTGGTCCCCAAGGCTTTGTTCGATCCCGCCGAATTGGCTAACTATCTGAAGTTCAATGCCAAGATCCTCGCCAATGATCTGATCGAATACGATGAAATAGACAGTCATGAAATTGTCAATGTCTACGTGCCCTACATCAATATCAATAACTACGTCTTTGATCTCTTCGGTGAATTTGAATTTGTTCATAACGGAACCGTGCTACTCCAGTCCCTTCTTAAATCTGCAAATAACACCACAGAACCTGTGTGCTATGTTCATATTTGCGATGAGCAGATGGATGTAGCCGTACTATCCCGGAAACAACTCTTGTTCTACAACAGCTTCCAGTTCAGTACCAAGGAAGATTTTATTTACTATATCCTGTTCACCTTAGAACAGCTGGATCTTGATCCGGAAATAATCCCCTTGCGTTTGCTGGGTCAGGTTGATGAAGGGGATGAACTATACAGCATCGCCTATGAATTCATCAGGCATATTTCTATTTATGTTCAGGATAACAATTTTACCGCTGGAGAAAACGTCAGCGAAAATACCCTAAACTTTACAGTTTTAAACGCCATTTAATGAGGATCATTTCCGGAAGTCATCGGGGCAAAAAAATTCAGGCCCCTAAATATCTGTCGGCCAGACCTACCACTGATATGGCCAAGGAGGCCTTGTTCAATATACTGAACAACCGGATCTATTTTGAAGAATGCGACGTATTGGATCTATATGCCGGAACAGGTAATATCAGTTATGAGTTTGCCTCGCGGGGAGCAAAAAGTGTAGTTGCGGTTGACAGGGACTCTAAGAGTGCTTCATTTATTTCCAAAACGGCCCGTGAATTGAATTTCCCCATAAGAGCCATAAAATCTGAGGTTTTAAGCTATCTTAAAAAAGCCCGGGGAAATTTTGATATTATCTTTGCCGATCCGCCTTATCAGATGGACCTGGAAGAGTTCGCTAAAATTCCCAGGGTCGTCTTTGATTTGGACTTGCTCAGGGATCAAGGCATGCTCATTATTGAACACAGCAAGCATACGGATCTTAGCGAATTGCCCGGGCACCTGGAGAACCGGAAATACGGCGGCAGTGTATTTAGCTTTTTCGGTCTGCCCTAAAAAACCTAAAATCCCCGCAGACAGACGTCCGCGGGGATTCTAATAATGCGATTTATAAGCCGGATTCTGTAGCCTGAATTTCGCAATCCAGGTCCCTATCATTTATCTGGACCAGCAGTTGCCTGCTGGTTCTATCCGCCTACCCATCAATTCGGGCGTGCCACCCTCAAACACTGACTTACATGGCGTTTCACCGCATAGAGTTTACCTGATTTCACTACAGCCTTACCTGTACTTGCTTTCTGTTGCACTTGTCCTCCCCGATAGTAGTGTAAACACACTGCCGGATGACGGGCGTTACCCGCTATGCTGCACTCTGGTGTCCGGACTTTCCTCCCCACACTAAAAACAGGAGTTTCAGTACAGGGCGATAAGAAAATCGCATCGTACAAAGATACTATTATTGTTGATAAGTATTCGTTTTTCAGGTCTAATTGCAATCGGGTTATTGGCCTCTATTTTTATATTTGTAAGGAAGGTACACAGCCTGAAATTCGTTAAAAACAGCGTATTGGAGCCCTTTATAGTATCAGCCCGTAAGTACAGACCTCAGTCTTTTAAAGATGTAGTAGGGCAGGAAGCTATTACCAATACACTGATCAATGCCATAGAAAATGACCACCTTGCCCAGGCATTGCTTTTTTGTGGCCCCAGAGGTGTGGGAAAGACTACCTGCGCAAGGATTCTTGCTAAAAAGATCAACCAGGATGGTTCTTTTAAGGAAGAGGAGGATTTTGCATTCAATATATTTGAGCTGGATGCAGCGTCCAACAACTCCGTAGACGATATCCGTAATCTCATCGATCAGGTGCGGATTCCGCCACAGGTAGGTAAATACAAGGTGTACATCATAGACGAGGTTCACATGTTGTCCCAGTCGGCTTTCAATGCTTTTCTAAAGACCCTTGAAGAGCCTCCCAGGCATGCCATTTTTATCCTTGCCACTACGGAGAAACACAAGATCATACCCACCATCCTGTCCCGATGCCAGATATTTGATTTTAAGAGGATCACGGTTAAGGATACGGCTAACTATCTACAGTATATAGCTGAACAGCAGGGTGTTGATGCAGAAGAAGATGCCCTCCACATCATTGCACAAAAATCAGACGGAGCCCTGCGCGATGCCCTATCGATCTTTGACCGCGTGGTTAGTTTTTCGGGCAAAAAGCTCAACAGGAAAGCGGTGACAGAAAATCTCAACGTATTGGATTACGATACGTATTTTAAGACCACCAAGCTGATCCTGGAGAACAATATCCCTGAATTACTCCTCTTGTTTAACTCCATACTGGCTCAGGGATTTGAAGGGCAACACTTTATTACAGGTCTGGCATCCCATTTCAGGGATCTACTGGTGTGCAAACACGAAGACACCATTGCTTTACTGGAAGTAAGCGATAATGCCAAACAGCAATATCTGGAGCAATCCAAAGCGGCTTCTGAAACTTTCCTGCTAAAGGCAATTGATATTGCCAACACCTGTGACATTCAGTACAAGGCCAGTAAAAATCACCGATTACTGGTCGAACTCAGCCTGATGAAAATGGCTTCCCTCAATTTTGAAGGTGAAAAAAAAAATCCTGATAGCAGAGCCTTTGCTGAAGAGCAGCTCAACCGGCTGATCCCCGCTTCATTTTTCAGAAAATCAGCCTCGGAAAAAGAGCCTGAAATATCTATCGAAACAAATCCGGCAGAAATCCCGCCAAAGATCGAAGAAGAGGTTGAAATTGTAGAAGACTTCATAGCGCAGAAAGAGGAATCAACCCCTGAGCCGGAAGCTGCAGAGATCGTTATTCGCGATAAACCTAAGCGGGTAAGCGGGCTCTCAATTTCAAGTTTAAAGGCTAAGAAGGCTCATGAATTAAACCGGATTGAGGTAGTTATAGATGAAAATGACCTTCCCAATGATCCATTTAGCGAAGCGGAACTGAGAAAACACTGGTCCCGGTATGCCAAAGACCTGGACCGGGCCGGCAGGAGGATCCTGGCTTCCAATCTCCGTATCGACCTTCCTAAATTGCATGAGGGGCGCACGATTGAGATACAGCTGCCCAATCATACAATGAAAAAGGAAATAGAGCGTGAAAAATCTGAATTGATGACCTACTTAAAGTCACGCTTGAACAACTATGAGATTGAACTGAAAATCTCCGTCAAGGAAGAAAAAGCCAGGCAATTTGCCTATACTCCTCAGGAAAAGTATGAGAAGCTCAGGGAAAAGAACCCCGCCATAGATGTCCTGAGAAAAGAATTTGACCTGGATCTTTAAGCTTAGCTGGATATCCTTTTCCTCAAGGCATACATGAACATGATAAGCCCCGTAATGAGCAGCCCCAGCGCCTCACGGCCCCGTTCAATATTATCAATGTTGCCTTCGCCTATGGAGAGTCCTTCCCATTTTTCCGGCCATAGGAAAATGGCCCCGATGATATAGGCTATTCCTAAAACAAGAGCAAGGGCAAAGTGCAGCCTGTTGAGATAAAACAATATGGATGCAAGCGCTGCAATGCCGTAAATGAAATACCACAAAGCAGCATCGGGATCATTATATTGAACAATTGCGGCGATTACAAACAATATCGCCATAAGCAGGGAGAAGATTTTGAAGAATGATTTCATCGGTCTGTGATTAATATTAGCGGGTTATTTGATCTATAAGGAAGTCGTGGATTTCTGTCGCATCCATGTTGTTGCCAGCCATGATATTGGGTTTGTCTGATATAAAGATAGGGAAGTCCTCCTTGGTATCCGGAATTCTTCCATGGGATCCCTTTACTAACCCGGCATCCAAGGGAATTACATTCATCAGTGTCCTGAAACCGAGTTTCTTTTTCAGCAATTTAACTCCAACTTTCACGGCGGTGAACGGGTCGGAAGGATCCGTAAACATCTCCACCGGATCGTACCCGGGCTTGCGGTGGATATCCACCGTCCTGGCAAAATCTGGAGCCTTTCTGTCAGAGAGCCAGTAGTAATAAGTAAACCATGAGTCTGCCTCAGCCACGGCAATAAGATCTCCGCATCGGTCGTGAGCCAGTTCATCAACTTCTGCTTTCTTTATGATTTTTTCAACCCCATCGGCCTCGGACAGCAATTCGCTAACCTCTTCAAGAACGGAGTCATCGTTGCAGTATATATGGGCTACCTGATGATCGGCTACAGCAAACGCCTTACTCGCACCTGCATCGATAAGCTCACGGCCCCTCTCTTCCCGTATGGCCAGGTAACCCTTGCGGCGAAGCAGCCGGTTGAGGTGCACAGGCCGCTGAACATCGGTAATACCGTATTCAGAAATCAGGTAAATATCACTTTCCTGTTCCCTGTAGAATTCAACCAAATCCCTTACAACAATGTCAATTTCTTCCAGGTCCTTCGAAATCCGATGGAGATCATGGCCGTATCGCTGCAAATTATAATCCAGATGAGGCAGGTAAACCAGAGTAAGGGTAGGATCGTATAATTGGTCTGTCCTGACAGCAGCCCTGGCGATCCATCGGCTGGACTCAATAGATGTCATAGGGCCCCAAAACTTAAACAAGGGGAATTGACCCAATTCTTCCTGGAGCACATCCCTAAGTTCAGGCGGATTGGAATAGACATCAGGTATTTTTCGGCCGTCTGCCAGGTAATTGGGCCTGGGCGTTACGCTGTAATCAACCGTAGAATACATATTATACCACCAGAAAAGATTAGCACAAGTAAAATTGCCGTCTTTTTCTTTAAGAGTTTCCCAGATTTTTGGAGATTGGACCAGCTTATTGGACTGACGCCAAAATTTGACCTCGCATTCATCTTTAAAATACCATCCATTACCAACTATTCCGTGATCTCTGGGAGTTTTACCGGTCAGATAGGTTGCCTGTGCCGTACAGGTTACGGCCGGAAAGGCTGGGTTAATGGTACACAGCTGACCTTCTGACGCTAATCGTTCTATAAAAGGTGTATGACCCCCGATCAGGCGTTGGGTTAATCCTACGACGTTGATGAGTACGGTTTTATTCATGTACCCAGTTTTTGGATTACCCAGTTTAACTCTCTTGCTATAGATGTTGCCAGTTCCGTTTTCAAATGCTTGGGCAATACTTCCCAGGTATAGGTCTCAACCTCAAGATGCCGGCAAACGGGTTGTTCCTTAATATAACTCAGGACTTTCAGAATATGATCCTGGGTAGAGAACAACCGGTCAAAGGATTCCAGGAAGACCGGCACATGAAAATGTGCCCTCAGTTCATCAAATTGGGGTTTTGAAGCAAGCAGATCAGGCAGATCAGGATAGGTTTGAACCTTTCCTTCTTTCAACTGCGTTACCTGATGCAGATAAGTGGGTTCATCAAACTGTTCCAGGTCTTTGTATACAGCCTCCACATCAGTTCCTGCCAATATCTTCAGTGCCGCACTAATCTGAATCTTTCCTACGCGAATACCCAAAGAAGAAAACTTCTTAAAACTGTATTCCGGTTCCTCATAGGCCAGGGCAAAATGGCAGACATCGTAGCAAATACAGATATAGCGCAGAATAATCTCTTCGGCCTT
>JBPEXP010000187.1:0-4712 GCA_052031475.1 Flavobacteriaceae bacterium
GGACATGTTCAACTGATTTTCAATTATTAAAGCAATGGTAGAATTCGCTCCAATGCCATACCCCTGGATCCTTTGATCAGTATCTGGCTTGGAGCCAGTCTGTGATTGTCCAAATACTGGGAAAGGGCATCAAAATCCTCACACTTGTTCAAAGAAGTACGGGTCTGACTAAAATTTTTACCGATGAGAAATACTTCTTTGAAGTTCATTTTTTCTACCAGTTCTGCCGTATTCTGGTGTTCCAAAGCGGCCTCATCGCCTAATTCGAACATGTCGCCCAGGAATACCACCTTCGAATCTCCATCCAGCGTTTGAAAATTTTCCAGCGCAGCCCTCATGCTCGTCGGATTGGCATTATACGCATCCAGTATAATTTGGTGGCCCTCTTTCTCTATTATTTGAGATCGGTTGTTTTCCGGGATATAATATTCGATCGCTTCTTTGATCTTTTCCGGGCTTACATCAAAATAGAGCCCGGTGAGCACGGCATAGCAACAATTTGAAAAATTATAGCTCCCTATTAGCTGGGTGTGGATCTTTAGCTCTTCCAACCGCAGGGTGACGAAAGGATGGGCCCCCATAAATTGTATAAGCCGATGTTCTTCTTTCTCCGTGCTGAAACCGAGTTTCTTGTCATAGGATTCCAGCCTAGAGGACTGTATAGGATCGTCTGCATTATAAAATACGAACTTCTCATTCTGAATCAGATAATCATAAAGCTCGGATTTACCTTTGATGACCCCTTCAACACCGCCAAAGCCCTCCAGGTGCGCTTTACCGAAATTCGTGATAAAGCCGAAATCGGGCTGTGCCAGGCCGCTGAGGAATTCGATCTCCTTCTGATGATTGGCTCCCATCTCAACAATGGCCATTTCGGTTTCAGCTTTAATCCGCAACAGCGTAAGTGGTACCCCAATATGATTGTTGAGGTTGCCAGTTGTAGAAACTGTATGGTACTTCTGTGAAAGCACTCCGGCCATCAGTTCCTTGGTAGTGGTCTTGCCATTGCTTCCAGTAAGTCCGATGACCGTGGCACTACAATAGTTTCTATGAAAAGTGGCCAGTGCCTGAAGTGTTTGTAAGACATTGTCAACCACTATAGTACGTTCGTCTACGTGGAAATCCTCATTGTCTATAACTGCGTATTGAGCACCTTTTCGCAAGGCGTCAGCTGCGAAGCGGTTTCCGTCAAAATTTTCACCCTTCAGGGCAAAGAAAATACAGGCTTGATTAATTTGGCGGGTATCCGTACAGGCAACCGGATATTTCAGGAACAGTTGATGCAACCTGTCAATGTTCATAGGCACAAATATAAAAAAAAGCCCCGATCATAAATCGGGGCTATTGTTTCTGGCTAATGAGCCTATTTTTTTACTTTTTTACTGCGTACCGTCTTGTTCTTGGTCTTAGACTTGGATCCCACTCTAGACATGGCGCAGCGGAAACCAATGTAGTCCGTTGCCATATACTGAGGCAAATACCTCCTTTGCGCAGGATCAAGCCAGTAGGCGCGATCTCTCCAGGATCCTCCTTTATAGATCCTCACTTCGTCATTGATCAGCGTTGTTCTGTCGTTACGCGTATCGTACTGACGCATCAGGTTGCCTGTAGAATCTCTCTCGACTTTGTGAGAAGGTGAATTGTACATTTTTCTCCTGTTCTCCTCTTCGTCTTCATCGCTAAATCGCTCAAAGAACCTTGATGATCCTGGATCACCGTCCCTGTAACCTCTATTATCACTGTCTGAGAAATTGGTCCTTAAATAAGTCTCATTTTCATCAACAGGAACCATTTTCACCTCACCTGGCAGGTTAATCGCCATGATCTTACCATTAGGCAATGTATCGTAGACAATGCTGTCTTTCAATACGTTTACCTTTCCATCTGGTCCAATGGCCGTTTTCATAAAGATATTACCGCGGTAATAATTGAAATCACTTACTTCGTCATCTACGATAGGTCTGTATACATCGGCAACCCATTCGGCCACATTACCGGCCATGTCATATAAACCGAAATCATTTGGCTTATAAGACTTTACTTCTGCCGTAATATCGGCGCCATCATCAGACCATCCGGCAATTCCGCCGTAATCACCTTTATACTGCTTAAAGTTGGCTAGCTGATCTCCTCTGCCAACCCTTTGGCCGTTCCTGGTGTATTCTCCTTCCCATGGATATTTTTTACGACCCCTGTAGTTGTTGTATTCCCTGGTACCTATCTGAGCCTGAGCGGCGTATTCCCACTCGGTTTCAGTAGGCAGTCGGTATGCAGGCATGATAATACCGCTGCTGCGCTTGGCAAATACAGCGATGGAATCTTTTTTCTGTTTGCCTTGCAGCGAATCGATCATCCCGTTGTAAACAGATTCGGGATTGTTCAGATAAGCTTCCGTACTAAAGGTTCCCTCAACCTCACCGGTAACTGCCTTGTACTTGGCATCCTGTGAGAGGTAGCCTTCTCTTTCCAGCATGGCCTCATTTACACGGTCTGTTCTCCATTCAGAGAATTGAACAGCCTGAATCCAATTCACACCCACCACAGGATATTCTGCATAAGCGGGATGACGCAGATAATTGTTGGTCATGGTCTCGTTATAACCCAGTCGGTTTCTCCATACCAGCGTATCCGGTAAGGCACCTTTATAGATATTAGTATATCTAGGGTTTTCAGGAGGATAGACAGCTTTGAGGTAATCCAGGTATTCCAGATACATCAAGTTGGTAACCTCGGTCTCATCCATGTAAAAAGATTGTACGTGCTGTTGTGTAGGGGTGTTGTTCCAGTCGTGCATCACATCATCCTGGACTTTTCCCTTGGTAAACGTACCCCCTTCTATAAAGACAAGGCCAGGTCCGGTTTCCTGTTCTTTAAACTGAGAATTGTGTTGGAATCCGCCTTCTTTCGCGTTTATTTTCCAGCCAGTGGCCCGGGAAACAGATTTAGAAGATGATGATTTTAGTTTGTTACAACCGGTTAAAGTGAACCCAGACGCAACTACTGCGAACGAAAGCACCACCTTGATAAATTGTTTTTTCATCTGTATTTAGGACTTAAATTCAAGAACAAACCGCACCTTAAGGTCTGTTCAAGGGTTTTCAAATTAAAAAATGTATAGCTTTTGGCTAATAAAACGGCGTTTTACGTATTATATTTTACAATCCGGAAAATATTTTCCAAATATCGATCGAACCAATATTTTCAGGCCTTTAACACCAATCTAAGAACGCAAAAATTCCACAAATAGTACAGCTGGATAAATTTCGTAATTCATGCTCAGTTTGTACATATTTTTCTGCTTGGGGTTTGGCGCGACAAACATAACAAATTTTACACCAGAGTAGCTCATAAACAGTTAGTTGGCATAAATTTTAAAATAATACACCTATATATATAAGATATCGGTAAAATGGCCGTTTACATGTAGTATATCCAATTAATTTGAGAATTTAGTTTTAAATTATCACATTTGCGACTTCAATTAGATTTCTAGATGAAAAACCTGAAAAAATTAATTGTAATCACCTTGTTGATAGGCACTTCAGCTACATGGGCACAGAATGACAGGGTGATCACAACTGCCGTTCCCTTCCTTACCATTGCTGCAGATGCCCGCTCTTCCGGATTGGGAGATATCGGTATCGGTACCAGTACAGATGCATTTTCCCAACAGTGGAACCCTGCCAAGTATGCCTTTGCAGAACGTAAAATGGGAATAGGCGTCAGTTATACGCCCTATCTCGAGAGTATTATTACGGATATTGCCCTATTAAGTGGAACCTACTACAACAAAATCAATGAGCAAAGTGCTTTTGCCTTTGGCATCCGGTATTTTACTCTGGGTGAAATAGAGCTGAGACAGTTTGCCAATGATCCGGGCACCATTGTGAAACCGAATGAGTTGGCAATAGATGGATCTTATTCCTTAAAATTAAGTCCGACCTTCTCCATGGCCGTGGCCGGAAGGTTCATAAACTCCAATCTGAAATTACCGGAAACAGGCAATGTGGATTCACAGGCTGCCAGCAGCTTTGCGGTTGATGTTGCCGGGTATTTCAGGTCTAGGGAAATAGCCTACAGCAGTTTTGACGGACGCTGGAAAGGTGGATTTAATATCTCTAACATGGGTGGTAAAATTCAGTACGATGAAGGAGGCCAGGAAAACTTCCTTCCCACCAATCTTAAATTCGGAGGTGGATTTGATTTTATCTTTGATGCGGACAATGTGCTTGGCCTGAACCTGGAATTCAACAAACTGCTTGTACCAACACCCCAGGATTTTGACGGTGATGGAGATATAGATTCAGAGGACAATGAAGAATACCAGCAGATCGGTTGGTTTGAAGGCATGTTCAAGTCATTTGGAGACGCCCCCGGCGGATTTAGCGAAGAATTAAAGGAGATCACCTGGGCCCTTGGTGCAGAATACTCGTATCAGAATGCTTTCATGATCCGTTCCGGGTACTTCCACGAAAGCGAGGAAAAGGGTTCCCGTCAGTTCTTTACTTTGGGTGCCGGATTTAAATTTAAATCGGCTCAGATAGATCTGTCCTACCTGTTCGCCACTTCCAAGGTGACCAATCCTCTTGAAAATACATTGAGATTTTCGCTGACATTTAATCTGGGTCAGGAATTCATAAACGATTAATCGGCAATGATTGCTGAATTAAAACCACGCCTTGGCGTGGTTTTTTTATTTTTGTGCTATATCC
>JBPEXP010000188.1:0-2012 GCA_052031475.1 Flavobacteriaceae bacterium
GTTAACAGCTATCGCACAGACCCGATGGCATTAACGGCAAACTTCGGAATCGCCATTGGAGATCAATGGTGGCATGTAAATTCAGTCAGGAAAGAAGAAGCCTATCAGGTAGGTAAGAACAATCAGTACACCTTTCACAACTATGGCCCTCATCAGGTGAGCCTGGTCAAGGGAAAACCGCCAACACCCACCTGGTATTTTCAGTTCGCCAATGATACTGTCTTCGATAACATCTACAAGGAAAAGTGGACCGCCAGTACGGCGGCTGCAAAATCTACGGCAGAGGATAAGGTGGGTCTGGATATACATACAATGGAGGGATATGACTTTACCCACAAAGTTGAAGCTATATCATATCAAGTCCTCGAGCATTTTTGGAAAAAGGACGAAATAGAAATCACTCGTTTTGCCAGGGACAACTCGCTCCCAAGTCATGGTGCAGCCCTGGTTGCTCTATATACGATGAAAGACAAGCGAATTGGCTGGTTTAGTATCGGCAGTGAAGAGGCAGCCAATGCCGACAGGAATTTAGACCGCGGCCAGGTTCCCAACCTGATGATCTTTACCAAAGGCAAAGGCAAGGGCCAGTTTGGAGACGAAGAATTTGACATTGAACCCGGCATGAGTGTCTTCGTGGGACCTTATGTCAAACATGTCATTTACAATCCC
Source organism: Flavobacteriaceae bacterium (assembly GCA_052031475.1). Taxonomy (GTDB): domain Bacteria; phylum Bacteroidota; class Bacteroidia; order Flavobacteriales; family Flavobacteriaceae; genus JAHEJJ01. The sequence continues at coordinate 670 of JBPEXP010000188.1, forward strand.
TACGATGAGCCACTCGAAGGTATCCTGGTGCTTTTTGGAGATAATTACGATTTTGCCACAGGTCAGTCTTACCTTGAATTCTTAGAAAGAGAGTACGATTTTCTGGAATCCAATCAGAAAATGGTAAAACAAAGAGGTATGGCAAAAAATAACTAGCATAGCCTGGTATTCGTGGATCTAATAAGTCCGGCTGATGTCGGACTTATTTTATGTCCGGACATTATTTCTGCGTAAATTATCCCTGATAATCTACCGATCCATTCTCTAAAAACCGATACGATGCAAAAAGCTTGTCCTTCTTACGTTACTAGTTTCCTTATTTATTCATTTCTAAGTCTACTGATATCTTCGGAGTTTGCTTTTGCCCAAAACAGGCAGCAAGGCCCATTCTGGCCCAATACCGAATGGGGTGCTGATGATCAGGCCGGCGCGTCTAACCGCATTACTCCTCAAAAGATCCTGGAGGCATTAACACTGGCCACCACGGGAAAAGTTTATGAACTGGGGCAGGTTTACGAACAGGGCATGCCATTATATCCCGGAAGGTCCTATTCCATGATCTTACCTTCCAAGGGGGGAGCCTCTGGTGAAAACAGAATAGTAGGGAACGATGAGTTCCTTGCCACGCAGATCGGCCAGGTAGGCACTCAATTTGACGGGTTGGGACATATTGGTCAGGAAGTGACCATGGAGAATGGCGAAGTGCACTTTGTTTTCTATAATGGTTTTACGGCTAAGGAAATGGACAGCTATACCGGCCTTAAGAAACTGGGTGTAGAACATGTAAAGCCCATCATTACGCGGGGAATTCTGATCGATATTGCCGGCTACAAGAACGCAGAGCGACTGCCAAACAGCTATGAGGTAAGCCTGGACGACGTAAAAGGGGCCCTTGAGCAACAGGGAATGTCTGAGGCTGAAATCAGTCCCGGCGATGCACTACTGTTCCGCTATGGCTGGTCTTCGCTTTGGGAGAATCCCGATGAATACAACAATAATCCGCCGGGAATTGGAATGGAAGTGGCCCGTTGGGCGGCAGAGAAAAAGGTCACCATGGTGGGAAGCGACTCCTGGTGTACTGAAGTAATTCCCAATCCGGCAGCCGGGCAGGCTTTTCCGATCCACCAGGAACTGATGATGAGAAACGGGATTTACAACCTGGAGAATATGCAGCTGGAGGAACTGGCTCAAGATAGTGCTTATGAATTCCTCTTTATCCTTACTACGATTAGATTTAAAGGGGCTACAGGATCACCGGCCAGGCCTATTGCTATTCATTAGATAGCTTTGGGTTGTGCCAGGCAAAGAGCAGTACCAATAATTCAATCGCAGATGCAGCTTTG
>JBPEXP010000189.1:0-2513 GCA_052031475.1 Flavobacteriaceae bacterium
GGGCAATTCCTATATTGGTAATATCACTCATTTTCACCTGACGGTTCACATTCTGGCCGTCTGCCCTCCAGGTGCGTTCTATGCTGATGGACCCGGCATAGGCGAAAATTTTAGTGAGCAGACTCTTTTTCATCGTCTCTGCTGCCGCCACGTAATAAATATTCAGTTTAGGACGCCAGAGATAGCCTATGTTTTTGATCGTATCCTCACGACCGTGAAGACTGGCATTAAATACATGCAGCATGGCAGCCACATCAGCAAAATAGGTTTGGTGATTGCTCACAAAAAGGACGTTGGTATCTGGTAGTTGCCTGATGACTTCTGAACCCTCAATCTCCAGCAGATTAAATCCCTTATAACGTTGATGGGTGACGATCCCCATGATTCTTATAAGCCATTTTTTAAGGAAAAGTATATGGCCAAACGGATTTCTTTTCAGCAAAGGCATAGATTGCAAATCTACAAAATAAGGATCAGAAGACCTGTTTAAACATTTCCCTGATCTCATTTAACATCATGGCAGTAGCTCCCCAGACAATGTGGCCCTGGAAAAGAAAGGCAGGCACTTCTATATTTCTCGCATAGGAAGTGCTGAGATTCTGAGTGGTAAGATTCACGTCGTCCAGGATATCGGTCAGCGGGACCTCCAACAAAGATTCTACCTCGGACTCCTGGCGAATAAATGGTTTTTCCTTTCTGTACAAACCGATAAATGGAAATACCCTGAAATTACTTGGTGGAATATACAGCTCGCTGATCTCCCTGACCAGGTCTATCCGGCGGCGATCGGCTCCCACTTCCTCGCAGGATTCCCTCAGGGCTGTATCCAGCAGATCCCGGTCTCCTTCTTCCTCCTGTCCGCCCGGAAATCCAATCTGACCCGAATGTACCCCCGGATATCTGTTGCGCTGAATGAGCAACAAATGGGTCTGATTGTCTAAATGCGGATAAAAAAGAGCCATGACTCCGGCTTTCCGCGGGTTCTTCTTCCGGATCTTCGCCCTCAATTCATTAATCCTAACTTCAGGAGCCATTTTATAATGAGACTCCGTACCCGGTAGCGGTAGATTCTTTATTTTTGATATCTCTTTCGAAAAATCCTGAAAGTCCATGAATACTAGCAATTTTGCCGTCAGTGCAATAATACTATTATTTTTTCTCCTCAGTTGCGGAGAATCTCCATCGTCTAAAAAACCAGACACACCGGTGGCAAGCCAGCAAGACAGTATTAAAAAGGACACGGTGGTTGCTGTGGAACCCGAGGCGGAAGAGCAAGAAGAAGAAGAATTTGTACTTACCGAAGAAAACGCCATTGATTTCTTTTATGACTATCAACAGAAGCTCAGGGAAAACAAGGTGCGGATGACTACTTCCTTCGGCAGTTTCACGATCCAATTGTACGACAACGTGCCCTATCACAAGGCCAATTTCATCTATCTGACCAAGATGGGTTATTTTGACAATACCATGTTTCACAGGGTTGTCAAAGATTTTATCATTCAGGGAGGCAACGCGGATAACATGGAAACAGCCAGAAAAAGGAAGGAAATAGGGCGCTATCTGCTCCCGCCCGATACCCGTAAGGGCTATAAACATCACAGGGGGACTGTTTCCATGCCCAGCAGTGAGATAGACAATCCCCATATGCTTGCTTCACCCTATGAATTCTTCATTGTGGTTACCAAGCCGGGCTCTTATCACCTGGACGGCAGTTATACTCCTTTTGGAAGGGTTATTGAGGGTATGGATGTGGTGGATGAGATCAATAATCAGCCCGTTGATGACGGGGACTGGCCTTCCAGGAACATTTACATCCAAAAAGCGGAGGTAGTGCCTTAGGATTTTCGGTCGTAGATATTGGGTAAGGCAATATGAAAGCGAACGGCCAACAAGCGAATAGAGATCACAATTAATATCCCCAGGGCATAGGCAAATTCTTCCTTAATGGGCGTCCTGATCAGCAGGAAATACGAGGCACCCCCAACCACACAGGCAGTTGCGTATATCTCCCGTCGGAATATCACCGGTATCTCATTACAAAGAATATCCCTGATCACACCACCAAAGCTGGCAGTCATCACGCCAAGAGCTACACAGATAAAGGGCATCAATTCTGCTTGCAGGCCTTTTTCAATACCCACCATGGTATAGAGCCCAATACCTATAGTATCAAATAAAAACAGAGAGCGCCTGAGGTATTTCAATCGGCCGCGGAAAATAACGGCGAAGATCGCCGCACCTAAGATGGTGATGGTATAGGCCGGATCCCGCATCCAGGCAACCGGTACGTCGCCGATGAGCATATCCCTCAGGGAACCTCCACCAACGGCAGTAACAAAAGCGATGATAACCACACCAAAGAGGTCCAATTTTTTATCCATCGCCACTAAAACGCCTGAAATTGCGAAGGCTACAGTTCCGAGCAGATCACAGACTAAATAGAACAACGTATCTTTTCTTTTGAGTTAACAGGTCCATAATTAGGAAATATAAACGGGATATCAAAGACCAAT
>JBPEXP010000019.1:0-10158 GCA_052031475.1 Flavobacteriaceae bacterium
ACCGGCTGTGGCTTTTTTCAGATCACCGGCCTTCTTAAAGCCGCCCCTTCCCCAATTCTCCACTCCAATCAATGCCAGACGCTCCCCGTCTTTCTCTAGATACCTGTTTTCATTAAGCAGCAGATCAAAGCCCATATCTTTTTGCAAATCGATAAGAACTTTTAGGTTCTGGCTTTTCTCTTCTTCGGTAGACCAGCTGATGTAATCGCCATAATCGTGATTCCCCAGTATAGAAAATTTGCCATCCTTTGCCTGTAGTTTGGCAAAGAGGCTGGCCCACGGGAGCATTTCTTCAGCTTTATTGTTAACCATATCACCCGTAAAGCATATCAGGTCGCTCTTTTGCTGATTGATCAAATTGACGGCGTATTCGATCCGCTCCCGGTTGTCAAAACTACCACTGTGAATATCTGAGATCTGGGTGATCTGATAACCGTCAAAAGCAGGTGGAAGATCGTCAAATTCAAGTTGGTAGCGCAGCACTTTAAAATTGTATTTTCCCCTATACATACCGTAAAGCAGCGCACTAAAAGGTACTGCTGCGATACCCATGGCCATCAGGCTTAGAAATCTCCTCCTGGTAGGCAGATCAAACTCTCTGGAACTTCCGATAAGCCTGGAATAGGCGGCGCTTACCAATCGGAATATATCCTCTGAAAAAAGGAAGAATATCGTGATGATATTAAAGGTAAGTATGGCGATCAAAAACCCGAAGGCGTAACTTTTAGGCCTGCTAAGTACCCTGCCTGCGTCTCCGCTCCAGGTAAACTGGTAGATAAAGTTGCCCAGTACCAAAAGAGACAAAGCCATAAACAGGTAATAGACCCATGGTAATCTGGTAGCTGTCTTTAGGGCCTGCAGGGTATAGAAACCCATAATGAGGTAGATAATTATAAATACAAGCCAACGCAGCATATGCCTTTTTTGCAAATATATTTTAATCATGAGATAACTTCCGGAATCTCACATTTATTTAACGGTTTTTATTACCTGCCGGATAAGGTCAGGATCTGTAATGGGTATCCAGTCGTCGGCTATCAATTCGGGGTTATACATTTTTAATTCAGGCACATGTTCAAGATTCCGATGCATACGGACCCCCGAAAGATGGATCGCCATAAATCCGGCATCTTTAAACATCTTTGCATTCTCGGGTCTGATTCCAGCCGCAGGTATAATAGTAGAGGATCCCGCTTCTGCCAGAAGAGCTTTGAGCAAAGAAATGCCTTCGATTGCTGATCTGGCCTGACCGGAAGTTAAAATATTATCTACACCAAGCGCTTCCAGGTTTTTTAAAGACTGGCGCGGGTTTTTCACCCAGTCAAAAGCTCTATGGAACGTAAATTCCATGCCTTCGGAGGCCTTTCGGAGCACTGCAATCCTTTCGGTATCTAGTGTGCAATCATTAAACAGGGCACCGCTCACAATTCCTTCGAAACCCATCTCCTTGCAGAAAGCAATATCCGAGAGCATTACCTCAAAATCAGTATCCGAATAACTAAAATCCCCACTCCTGGGCCGGATAAGAACGTGCACCGGTATGGTGATCTTTTCTTTGATCTGCTTCAAAAAGCCATAGGACGGGCTGATCCCCCCGATTCCCAGTTCGCTGCATACCTCTAATCGATCGGCCCCCGACTGTTGTGCCTGAAGGGCAGATTCCACTGAATTGGCACACACTTCTACAGTCATATTGCCTATATTTAATAGAGTAAAATTATAAAACCACAAACAATGCAAAGGAGAAAATTCCTAAAAAAGTCTACACTTTCCACCGCTGCATTATTATCCGCTCCCATGCTGTCCAAGGGCAGTCAACCGAGTAATGAGCTAGCAGCGGCGGCAACCAAACAAGAAGGGCGAAAACCTCTGGTCATTGCCACCTGGGATGTTCCGGATGCCGCTGCCCGAGCCTGGGATTTTCTAAAAGCGGGAAAGTCTTCGCTGGATGCGGTGGAAGCGGGAGTCATGGTGGAAGAAGCCAATGAAAATAATCAAACAGTGGGCAAGGGTGGGCGTCCGGACCGGGATGGCAAGGTAAGCCTGGATGCCTGTATCATGGATAAAGATGGCAACTGCGGATCTGTAGTCTATTTGCAGCACATTGTTCACGCTGTTTCCGTAGCCCGTAAAGTAATGCAGGAAACACCTCACGTTATGCTTGCTGGACAGGGTGCAGAAAAATTTGCTTTTGAGAAGGGCTTTAAAAAGGAAGAGCTGCTGACCGAAAAATCCAGGAAAGAATGGGAGGAGTGGAAAAAAAATTCAGAATACAAACCTGTTATCAATATAGAAAATCACGATACCATTGGTATGATCACCATGGATGATAAGGGCGATCTGTCTGGTGCATGTACTACAAGTGGCATGGCTTACAAAATAGCCGGACGCATTGGAGATTCGCCAATCATAGGAGCTGGATTGTTCGTCGACAATGAAATTGGTGCCGCCACTGCCACAGGATTGGGAGAAGAAGTGGTAAAAACCGTGGGCAGTTTCCTGGTAGTAGAATTAATGCGTCAGGGTAAAAGCCCACAGGAAGCCTGTGAAATGGCTATACAACGCATTGTTTCCAAACAAAAAGGAAAGGCGGATTTCCAGGTAGGTTTCATCGCCATGAACAAACAAGGAGAAACCGGCGGTTATTGTATTCATCCGGGCTTTTCCTACCGGATCGTTTCAGCAATGGGAAACAGAAAGGTAGAATCAGCTAGCTATCTCACTTGAATTTCTGTTTAGAAACGGTGCATATTCTTTGTAGATTTGAGTTCATCAAAATCACCCTGAAATGGCTGAACAAAAAAGACTTTTCCTCCTCGATGCCTACGCACTGATCTTCCGGGGTTATTACGCACTGATCAAAAATCCAAGGATCAATTCCAAGGGCATGGATACTTCGGCCATCATGGGCTTTATGAATTCGCTTTTTGATGTCATCCGCAGAGAAAAACCCGATCACCTGGCGGTGTGCTTCGACAAAGATGGCAGTGCAGAACGCACAGAGCTTTATGCGGATTACAAGGCCAATCGCGATGAGACGCCGGATGCCATCCGCGTTGCCGTACCCATTATTCAAGATATACTCAAAGCCATGCACATTCCCGTGGTTGAAGTTTCAGGACTGGAGGCAGATGATATCATAGGCACATTAGCCAAACAAGCGGAGGAAGAAGGCTACCTGGTCTACATGGTTACCCCGGACAAGGATTTCGGCCAGCTTGTGACTGAAAATATTCTGATGTATCGGCCGGCCCGTATGGGGAATGGTATAGAGATTTGGGGTATTTCCGAGGTTCAGGAGCGCTTTGGGGTAGAGAGACCAGAGCAGGTCATTGATTACCTGGGTATGATGGGAGATGCCAGCGATAATATTCCCGGTTTACCAGGCGTAGGTGACAAGACTGCCAAAAAATTCATCGCAGAATTTGGGTCCATGGAAGAATTGCTGGCCAATACAGACAAACTGAAGGGAAAAATGAAGGAGAAGGTGGAAGAGAATGCGGAACTGGGCAGGCTTTCTAAGAAGCTGGCAACCATCTGTGTTACCTGTGATGTAAAATTTGATGCTAAGGACTATGAATTATCCATGCCTGACGGTGAAAAAGTCCAGGAGATATTCGAGGAACTGGAATTCCGAAGATTAAAAGATCAGTTCATCAAATTGTTTTCAGCACCTGAAGAATCTGATGCCGCTGTAGAAGAGCCTGCCAAAACAGACAAGAAAGCCGTAGGAGTTGCAGGTAGTGGCCAGTTCTCCCTATTTGGATCTAACGGAGAGACCGCTACCATTGAGGAGGTATCCAGCAGGAAGACGGTAGGTGATGTAAGCCACATGTATCAGAGTGTGGGCGAAGGAATGGGCAGGAAGCTATTTCTTCAAAACCTCATGAAGCAAAGCTCGGTCTGTTTTGATACTGAAACCACTTCCATCAATCCCCTGGAAGCTGAACTGGTTGGAATTGCATTTTCCTGGGAGGCCCATAAAGGATTTTATCTTCCTTTCCCTGAAGATAAAGAAAAGGCACAGGCTCTTATAGAAGAATTAAGGCCCTTCTTTGAAGACAGTAAAATAGAGAAGATTGGTCAGAATCTTAAATATGATATTAAGGTCCTAAGGAAATACAACGTCAGGGTTGAAGGCCCTTTGTTCGACACCATGCTTGCGCACTACCTCATCAATCCGGATATGAGACACAACATGGATGTGCTGTCTGAAACTTATTTGAACTACACTCCTATATCCATTACGGAACTCATAGGCAAGAAAGGTAAAAACCAGCTGAGTATGAGGGAAGTTCCGTTGGAAAAGCAGACCGAGTATGCCGTAGAAGATGCAGATATCACCCTGCAGCTTGCGGCACATTTTAGAAAAGAATTGCAGGAGGCCGAAACCGTCAGCCTGTTCAATGATATTGAAATACCACTTCTTAAAGTACTGGCCGATATGGAACTGGAGGGAATCAATCTGGATGAAGATTTCCTCAAAGACCTGTCTAAAGAATTAGATGGTGATATAAAGAAGCTCGAGTTGAAGATCTACAAGGAAGCCGGAGAGGAATTCAATATCGGGTCGCCCAAACAATTAGGGGAGATACTCTTCGAGAAGCTCAAGTTGGTAGATAAACCAAAAAAGACACGCACCGGCCAATACAGCACTGCCGAAGACGTATTGTCTAACTTAGCCAAAGACCACCAGATTATCAGAGATGTTTTGGAATACAGGGGACTTAGCAAGTTGAAAAGCACCTATGTGGATGCACTCCCGGAACAAGTAGAGCCAAGTACGGGCAGGGTTCACACAGATTACATGCAAACGGTGGCGGCCACCGGCAGGTTGAGCAGCAACAACCCCAATTTGCAGAACATTCCGATCCGTACCGAAAGGGGAAGGCAAGTACGCAAGGCTTTTGTTCCGAGAAATGAAGAGTACACCCTTCTGGCCGCAGATTATTCCCAGATAGAACTCCGGATCATAGCTGCCCTTAGTGAGGAAAGCAATATGATTGAAGCCTTTAAGAATGGCGAAGACATCCATGCTTCCACAGCCTCAAAAGTATTCAATGTTCCGATTGAAGAGGTAACACGGGAGCAGCGAGGCAATGCCAAAACCGTAAATTTTGGAATCATCTACGGTGTGTCTGCATTTGGCCTGAGCAACCAAACCAACCTTTCAAGAACTGAAGCCAAAGAATTGATCGACACCTATTACAAGACCTATCCCAGGCTGAGAAACTACATCAGCGGACAGATCGATTTTGCCCGTGAGAACGGATATGTTCAAACTGTCATGGGCAGAAGGCGATACCTTAAAGACATCAATGGCTCAAATGCCGTGGTACGGGGAGCGGCCGAACGCAACGCTGTTAATGCACCCATTCAGGGAAGTGCAGCAGATATCATTAAAGTGGCCATGATCAACATACACGAAAAACTGGAGTCAGGAGATTATCAGTCAAAGATGTTGCTGCAGGTACATGACGAACTGGTTTTTGACGTCTATAAACCTGAGCTGGAAAAACTTAAGAATATGGTCAGATCTGAAATGGAGAACGCCTACGAATTGGCCGTTCCCCTGGTTGTGGATTTGGGTATGGGAGAGAATTGGCTCCAGGCTCATTGATCATCGCAAATATTCACAACTTTAAAACAATCCATAAAAAAACCCCTTGAGATCAAGGGGTTTTTGATTTTTAATTTCGAGGATTATCTCCTTGTGAATACCAGGCTGCCACCTGTATCAAAATTCTCGATACCAAGGTCGGCTGCGGCAATAACGATTACATCGCCATTGATTTCAATATCCACTTCCGTATTGCCTTCTACCTCATCAATATAGGTTAGTACGCCATTTACATAGGTATAGGTACCATCTTCTACATCGCTCTGGGTCGGACATGGAATATCTAATCCGGTCCCTCCCTGGTTTACATTGATTTCAAGGTATTGTCCTGAATCTCTCGAGATTACCGTGCCGTCTGCATTAAATGTATAGGACAGAATAGTGCAATCTATGGCAGAAAGGTAATCGAGGATCTCTTTTGCGAATTCCTGATCATCTGTAGCATTGGCTTCGTCAATTTCATAGGCAGACAAATCCCAGGTACCAACAATGTCGTCTGCCCCTTCGTCCTTGTCTGATGAGCATGCATAGACCAAAGTAACTGTCAGGGCCAGAATTAATAGATTTCTTTTCATAACATGGGGGTTTCGTTCGTTAATAGGAGGAAAACGAAAAAATGGCCCTAATATTATGTTTTTTAGGCCCGTAAATCAGAATACAAAGCGGTAAGTGGCCTTTATCAGAAAGATGTTAGTCGGTCTTTCCCCGTTAAACAGATTGTCTTGTAATCCCTTAAATAAAGGGTCTGAGGGATTACCGGATTGCGCGATGTCCTGTGACCATACAAAGAAAAGTTCTGAACCGGGAATATATTCCCAACGCACTACCAAATTAGACCTGAACTGGACTACGGAGAAGTCTGGGTTTTCGAAACTGAAATTTGCCGTTCCATTGAGGTCCTCATCTACAAAATACGTGTTGTCTATCAGGCTTATCTGATCTTCGCTATAGGCAGTGATACGGTCTTCAAAGCGTTGGGCCAGAGGGTCACTCACGTGTTTAAATTCAGTAAAAACTCCCTGGGAAATAAAGGGCTGACCCCAATACTGAATACTGAGATTGGGATTGATCGTATAATTCAGGCGGAAAGACATGCTCCATGTGCGCTGCTCTATGGTGCCATTAATATACCTGGGTTCCCCATTGGATTCCAGATTGTTGATGAATTGTAGCTTGTCGTCATTTAATCCCCACTGCGGCCAGGCTGAGACCCTGAGAGCATTGGTGGGCTGGTAATTGAGTCCGAATTCCACATTATACCTGCGATAAGAAGAATCAGTTGCCCGAGCCCCGCTGTGGAAGTAGCCAAAGCTCAGCTTTTTCCTGCTGTCTGTATCCATCCCGTTCCAAAAGCTGGTCTCTGGTGAAAGTCGGAGTCTGGGTCCTCCTCTCAGGGCAAAATTATCGTATTGGATAGGCTCGTAATTCAGCCCGAAGTTGGCGAACCAGTTATTCTTGAAATTGGCCCAGGAATTAGTATTAAACCGAAGGCTATTGTGTTTTCCGCCAAAATCCCAGACGCTCCAGTGATTATAGTTAATTCCCACAGTTCTGAAGACCTTGTCTGGTTTTAAGGTGCGATAGCCAATCCAGGTATAGTGCCTGATGTCATCAGATTGTCTTTGAAATCCGATATCGTTGAGCTCTAATTGCGGCGATCGCCAGGTAGCTCCACTTTCAAATTTCCACCTGCCGTCACCAACTTTCCCCAATTGCAGATTGCCGGCCGTGCCGGTAAGTGAAGTCCTTTCGGGATCCACGTTCACATGACTGGCTCCTACCCTCTGAAAAAGGTGTGTTATAGATTCCTGTGTGCGCTGAATAGCTTCCTCACTTCCGCGAACATGGCTCCAGATGAAATTGCCCGCCACATACCAATCGCGTTCATTCCACATATGCCTGAAATCCAGGCCACCGGAGTATGCGTCTGTATGAAGGAAATCTACGGTTTCTCCCAGGGATTCCCTGTTGGTTGCGGTAAATATCCCTCCAATAAAAGAATTGCGGTCATTAAAATCTTTTTGGAGTCGCCCGACAAAATAGTTGGTCAGCGGTTCTACTACTTCATTGCGCCGCTCACCCTCATTATCCACCACTGCATATTCTCTGGCTGTGAGGCTTTCTAGAACCCCCACAGAGAGACCTTTTTGTGTTTTACCACTAAATCTGGCAGCACCAAGTATGGTGGTATTACTGGGTGTATTTACATGTTCTCCTTGCTGTGAATTAGGAGAACCCTGGGGTTCACGTCCGATCCGCCGCGAATAGAAGACGTTGTCAAAACCGAAGGTATTACCGGCCTCGGACCTGGATACGGGATAATTCAGGATGTTTTTGTTTTCTATGAAGAAGGGTCTCTGTTCTCTGAAAAAGATTTGAAAACCGTCTAATGCGATGGCTGAAGGATCTGCCTCTACCTGACCGAAATCCGGATTGATAGTCAGATCCAGCGTCAGGTCATTGGTCACCCCAATTTTAGCATCAATCCCGGCGGGTATTTTGCCATCTGTACCGTCCTTAAACGGATTGCCATCTTCAGGTTCAAAGGTCTCCAGCTGAGCTACGGTATAGGGCTGTATTTCCAACTGCTTTTGGGGACTCAGATTGCGCAGGCCGTGCAATTCACCAAATTCACTAACCCAGCCAGGCGCATCCCGGGGAACTCTCTGCCACAAAGATCTCTCTTCCTCCCTGAAAATACGCCTGGTGGATTGTAACCCCCAGACCTGGTTCGCAGAACTGCTGAACTTGATCTGGCTAAGCGGGATCTTCATTTCAGCCGTCCATCCCTCAGCATCTACATGGGTTTTTGCATACCAAATAGGATTCCAACTCGAGTCCCAGTTGTTCCCGTTGTCCGAAACCAATTCGTCTCCCTTGACACCCGCAGCTGTGATAGTAAAAGAGAAAGAAGTTCTCTTATCGTAGTAACTATCAATATTGAGCTCTACCCAGTCGCCGGAAAACCCGTCCCGTCTGGATAAGCGGCGTTCAATTTTATCTGGCTCCAGGTCATAACACCGGAATGCCACATATAAATAGCTTTGATCATAGATGATCTTAAATTTTGTCTGCTGGCTGGGAGGTGTGTTCTCATCAGGTTGGAATTCTATATAATCTCCGGTCCAGCTAACCAATTCCCAGGCATCATCATTAAGTAAGCCGTCTATTTCCGGCGGTTGGTTTTCCTCCAGGGCACGGGTGATATACATGCGCTTTGCTACTACCTCAGTGGTGTCCTGGGCATAGATCAGATTGGTCAGGAACAGCAGCACTAAGCAATGCTGCAAGGGTGATTGCATGACGGTTGTTTGTTGATTGATGCACCTTAATGACTTTAAGTTAGGAAGCATGTTACAGTTAAGCAGCCTCTGAAAGAAAAATTTAACATAAAAAAAGCTGATAACTACAGGGCTGAAGCGCCCCTAAATAGACCCCTAAGAAATTTAATAAATTATACAAATGAGGCATTTGTAATTCCACTTAATAGTTGTACATTTGCAGCCCGTTATTGGGAATTAAGTGTTTAATTGATAAAAGAATAGCTTGTGGACACACTGAGTTATAAAACAAAATCGGCTAACAGCAAGACTGTAGAAAAGCAGTGGCTTTTAGTGGATGCCGAAGGTCAAACTCTTGGAAGACTGGCCTCTAAAATAGCTGTATTGCTCAGAGGAAAGCACAAACCCAGTTTTACTCCTCATGTAGATTGCGGAGATAATGTAGTTGTTATCAATGCAGAAAAGATCCATCTGAGCGGGAATAAGTGGGAAGACAAACAATACATCCGCTACACCGGTTATCCAGGAGGACAGCGCAGCAGGACTGCCCAGGAAATGCTGGATAAGAAGCCGGCCTTTATTGTGGAGCAAGCCGTTAAAGGGATGCTTCCTAAAAATAAATTAGGTGCCGCTCTATTTAGAAATCTGCGAGTATATGTAGGTGCAGAGCACGATCAGGAAGCTCAAAAGCCCAAGTCTATAAATTTAAATGACCTGAAATAATGGAAGTTATTCATAAAATAGGAAGAAGGAAAACGTCAGTTGCCAGAGTCTATTTATCTTCTGGCAAAGGCAAGATGACTGTAAATAAAAAGGACAGCAAGGAATATTTTCCTACGCCTACCCTGCAATACAAGGTGAATCAGGCATTTGAATTGACCAATACCAGCGGACAATTTGACGTTAAGGTCAATGTGTATGGAGGCGGCATTAATGGACAGGCCGAAGCCGTAAGACTGGCTCTTTCAAGGGCACTTTGTGAAATTAATGAAGAAAACAGGGCCCTGCTTAAGCCCGAAGGTCTTTTGACCAGGGACCCAAGAATGGTAGAAAGGAAAAAATACGGTCAGAAAAAGGCCCGTAAGAAATTCCAATTCTCTAAGCGATAAAAATTTAGGACCTGCCCCAGGCAGGTTCAATTATATAATCAAGTTCTTTGAAAGTCCTTTAAAAGAGGACATCATATCTCAGCCAGATTTTTTTCAGAGAATCCGGCCGTAGAATGAAATTAGTTTAGCATCTAAATGTGCAAGGCTT
>JBPEXP010000190.1:0-2258 GCA_052031475.1 Flavobacteriaceae bacterium
AATGATTACCGAGTTAAGGAAATTACCTACCAAAATGCCCTTGTAATGTTCAGAGAATTTGTACGTACTAACTTTTGTAAATTGTAAAAAAAATGTGATTCTCGCTATGAAAAAGATTCTACCACTTTTATTGATCGCTCTTTTAACGCAGTTCGTTGCACTGGCCCAGACTTCACTGAAGGCAGAGAAAATTGGATTTACGTTTGTGTCTAAAAATGTGGACGGCACACTGGGCGGGTTTCAATCCGAATCCACAATTGATCTGGATGATCTTAACCGTTCAGAAATAAATGGATCTGTGGCTGTTGAAACGATCAAGACCGGTAATTTTATCAGAGACTGGTCCCTGAAAAAAAGCAAGTATTTTGATGAAGACGAACATCCCAGGATCTACTTCAAAAGTACGGATGTGAAGATCACCGACAATGGTTTTCAGGCTGTAGGTAGTATTACGATCAAGGGCATTACTAAGCCCCTCAAAATGAATTTTGAGAAGAAAGGAAATCGATTAATTGCCAAAGCTGAGTTGTACTCTTCTGATTTTGACATTTTTATTAAAGATGAAAGGGAAGAGAACCGGGTGCTTATTGAATTGACATTTCAGCTGGAATAATCCAGGATATATCAACCGTTATTTGCTCGCTGAAAGGAGCTGGTAGATTTTGGTGACCAGCCAATTTCCCAAAGGAAAATACCAGGCAAAGAACATTGTCATGGCCAGGGCAAAATTCCTGATGTGAAAAAACTGATCCAGCACATTATCAGGATAGGCATAGGAGGTCTGAAGCGCATAGCCGCTAAACTCCAGCAAGCCCATGGCTACAAGTCCGTAGGCATATTGGGTGAAGACAGGCATTCCACGAAGCATAAGGGAAATAGGCACCATGTAAACCACGTAAACAGTGAAGACCTGCCACCAATAGGTGAAGCGCGCAATTTCCAATTCCTGTCCAAGCCAGTTCATTCCAAGGCCCCACAAGAGGTAAACTACTGTGTAGACGAGCAAAAGCCTGAAGGGTACACGTAACTTTTGCCTGATCCATTGTAGTGCCTGCATGATCTTATCTTGAAGCCATTTTTTTATCGATGAGTTCCATGGCCTGATCAAGCGTTTGCATCCGGTCTATATCCTCATTTTCCAATATAATGTTGTACTTGTCCTCCACATCCAGCACGATGTCCACCAGGTGGGCAGAGTTGATATTGAGTTCTTCCACAAAATTGCTGTGTGGGGTAACCTGGGAGGGATCAACATCTTCGGGAAGATAGGGCGTGATTATAGCCAGCAGTTCCTCCCGGCGTTTTTCTTCAGTCATAGCATTATTAATTAAAAGCCCTAAAAATAACACAAGCGTTTACATCGCCAAAGCCAAAACTCGCTTTTGCTACAATTTTAGGAGGTATATCAAGGGTCTGCCTGGGTATTTTCTCAGGATGGACCACTTTTTCAATTTCGGGATGCAGATCCTCACAATTGATATTACCAAAAACCTCTCTTCTTACTATCTGAAGTACGCTGCCAACGGACTCCATGCTGCCGGCGGCTGCCAGACCGTGACCAAGTGTGCTTTTAAATGAATTGAGTAGCGGAAAATCTCCGTGAGACAACTCCAAAGCCCTGCTCCAATTCCTGATCTCTTCCGCATCTTTGCTAGTGGCAGTAAGGTGACCATTGATCGCATCTATTTTATTGGGACTTATGCCGGCTTTCTGAACAGCCTGTCTGATACAGCGTTGAACCGCTTTGCTGTTGGGAGCCGTTAAACTGCCGCCATTTCGTTGGCCTCCGCTATTTACAGCGCCGCCAAGGACTTCTGCATATATCCGGGCACCTCTTTGCTCAGCACTTTCCAGTGATTCCAATAGCAGGGCCCCTGCCCCACTGCCCGGGACAAATCCGGTTGCCGAGGCACTCATTGGTCTGCTGGCCTCCTCGGGACGGTCATTGTAGTTTCTTGGCAAAATACGCATGGCATCAAATCCTCCCCAGATATAAGGACCGCTATCGCCACAGCTACCGGCAAGCATTCGACTGGCTTTTCCTGAAGCAATCCTATCATAAGCCATGATAATAGCTTCTGTGCCTGTACTGCAGGCCGAAGAATTAGTGGTCACTTGATTACCACATCCCAGTATTCCGGCCAAATAAGCACTGATGCCGCTTGCCATGGTCTGTATAACCGAGGTGCTGCCCAGTTTGCGTACCTGACCTTCATCAACCAGGTAAATGGCCTCCCTGAACTTATCCACACCCAATA
>JBPEXP010000191.1:0-2184 GCA_052031475.1 Flavobacteriaceae bacterium
TGATTTAAACCGTACTTACAAACTTCTTTCAAACTTCCCCCCTGAGCGCCCACACCAGGAACTAACAAGAAATGATCCGGAATTATTTTACGGATCTCGGCCAAGTATTCTGCCTTGGTCGCTCCTACTACGAACATCAGATTTTCAGAATTTTTATAAGCGAGCGCAGTTTTAAGGACTTTCTGATATAATTGCGGCCCAGAAGGATGCGTTTGAAAATCCCTTGCTCCCGTGTTAGAGGTGAGCGCTAATAAGATCGTATGCTTATCGCTGAATTCCAGGAATGGCTCCACCGAATCACGGCCCATATAGGGGGCCACTGTAATAGCGTCAAAATCCAAAGTCTCAAAGAAAGCCTTGGCGTATCGAGACGAAGTATTGCCGATATCACCTCTTTTGGCATCTGCAATGGTGAACAAGTTTGGATCCACTGACTTAATGTAGGATGCAGTCTTTTTGAGTGATTCCCATCCTGCAGGCCCGTAGGCCTCGTAAAATGCCGTATTGGGTTTGTAAGCCACACAGTAAGGATGTGTGTGGTCTATGATCGCTTTATTAAAAGCAAATATGGGATCCTCTTCGTCCCGGAGAAATGCGGGAATTTTATCCAGATCTGTATCCAGGCCCACGCATAGAAAAGAATTTTTTGCCCGTATCTGATTTACTAATTGCTCCGTGGTCATGAATATATTATAAGGTCTCCGAGGCTATTTTAAGTTTTTCTGTATTCTCAACCAGCATCAACTCATCAATGATCCTTTGTATATCTCCGTTCAATATATTCTGGAGATCGTAAAGGGTAAGGCCGATCCTGTGGTCGGTTACCCGGCCCTGCGGATAGTTATATGTGCGAATTTTGGCAGAACGATCCCCGCTGCTAACCTGCGAATTTCGCTTAGCGGCATCTTCTTCCTGTTTTTTGGCCAGTTCCAGGTCGTAAAGTCGGGATCTCAGCACCTTAAACGCCTTGTCCTTGTTCTTATGCTGAGATTTCTCATCCTGGCATTGGGCCACCAGTCCGGTTGGAATATGGGTGAGCCTTACCGCAGAATAGGTGGTGTTAACCGACTGACCTCCCGGTCCCGAGGAACAGAAATAATCTATACGCACGTCCTTGGGGTCTATATGCACGTCAAAATCCTCTGCTTCGGGAAGCACCATGACCGTGGCGGCGCTGGTGTGTACCCTTCCCTGTGTTTCGGTCTGGGGTACTCGTTGCACCCTGTGCACACCGGCTTCAAACTTAAGGGTCCCATAAACATCCTCTCCACTAACTTCAAAATGTATTTCTTTATATCCGCCACTGGTACCTTCGCTCAAGTCTATGATATTGGTTCGCCAGCCTTTAGACTCGCAGTATTTGACATACATTCGATACAGGTCGCCGGCAAAGATACTGGCCTCATCGCCTCCGGTTCCCGCACGAATTTCCATAACCACGTCTTTTTCATCTTCCGGGTCTTTGGGAATGAGCAATAGTTTGATTTCCTCTTCGAGCTTTGGGAGAGCTTCCTTGGCTTCCTCCAGCTGCATTTTGGCCATTTCGAGCATCTCTGAATCAGACCCGTCCGAAATAATCTCCTCGGCCTCTGAAATATTGGCCTGCAGGCCGATGTATTGCTCGCGTTTGTCCATGAGGGTTTTGAGCTCTTTATATTCCTTTGTAAGAGCGATATAGCGTTTCTGGTCAGAAATTATATCCGGCTGGATGATCAGATCTGATACTTCGTCAAAGCGCTGTTTTACTATGTTCAGCTTGTCGAGCATATACTATTGCTTAGAGTGCGAATTTACGATTTTACACGGGATTTCTACAGGCTATTGCAGGGCGGACCCGGTCTATAAAAGGCGATACATAAATGAGATTATTGATCCAGCAGAATACCGCTGCTGTGGACAATGGTTCCTAAGTTATCCGAAATGATCACCTCTGTACCTCCAAGCTGATCGATCAGGGCCAGGCCCTTTTCCTTCCCCAAAATGACGACGGCCGTAGCAAGGGCATCGCAGAATTCAGATGTTTTAGAAAATACCGTCACCTTGTCGATACCGGTAATAGGATAACCCGTTTTGGGGCTGATAATGTGCGAATAGCGCTTGCCATTGACGCTAATATATTTTTTGTAATTATCCGTAATTGATACGGATGACTCAACAATGGGTATCCAGGTAAATATATTCTTT
>JBPEXP010000192.1:0-3656 GCA_052031475.1 Flavobacteriaceae bacterium
TGCAGGAAGCTTCTTTAAGCTACAGCTTGCCCAGCAAGTTCCTGGACAGAACACCATTCGGTTCCCTGGTATTTACCGTATCAGGCCAGAACCTCTGGTTCAGAGCTTTCAACACACCAAAAGGTGCCAACTTTGACCCGAATACATCAGGTACAGGTGTTGGTAACGGATTTGGTTTCGACTTTATCAACGGACCTAGTTCCAGAAGATATGGATTGACGATTAAAGCATCCTTCTGAGAATTTTAGCATCACTATAAGAAAACAAAACAATGAGAATAATGAAAAGTTTAAATAAGTATTTAGCGCTGGCAGTTTTCGGAGGCATGTTGACATTCCTTTCGTGTGAGACCACCGAACTGGATATCAGGGACAACCCGAATGCCCTGACACCGGAACAGGCTAGTGTGGACTTCTTCCTGAACTCCATCCAGGAAGATTTTGTAAGAATGTTTGAGGGAGACGCCGACTTTGATAACAATGACAACTTTCAATCAGGTGGCGCCCAGAACGGGGATGGATTCAACCTCTTCGGAAATGAGCTCACCCGTCTGATCAATATGAATGGCCGTCAGTATGTCAGTGCCTTCCAGAACATCGATGTAGATGATGAGTGGGACAACACATACAGGGGTATTCTGGCCGATATTCGTGCCATGACTCCGCTGGCTGTAGAAGCAGAACTGACTCACCATATTGGTATTGCACAGTTTATAGAGGCCTTCACCATGATGACCATGGTTGATATGATCGGTGATGTGCCTTATTCTGAGGCCATCCAGGGAGCTGATGGTGTTTTCGCACCAGGTGTTGACCCCGGTGCCGACATCTACGCACAGATGATCGACCTTCTGAACGATGCCATTGCAAACTTCAGAAGCAGCGCAGCTGCTGAACCGGCTAATGATTTCTTCTACGGAAATGATTATGATGCCTGGGAAAGAGCGGCCAACACGCTTAAGTTAAGAGCTTATTTGCAAACCCGTCTGGTTGACCCAGGTGCTATCACTGCTTTCAATCAAATTATCAGTTCAGGTAATTACATCCAGAGCACTGATCAGGACTTTGTTTACAACTGGCCTGCTACAAGTGCCACCAATCCTGATACACGTCACCCAAGATACGGTCTGAATTACCAGGCTGCGGGTGCCAATGACTATCAGTCTAACTGGCTGATGCAGCGCATGGGTAATGAATTGGATGACCCAAGGACGCGATACTATTTCTATCGTCAGTCTCCTGAGGTTCCAGGTGCAACTGGTGTTCCACCAAACGAAGAGACGCTGAACTGCTCACTGCAGTCGCCTCCTCCTCACTATGTAGCAGGTGGATTCACCTTCTGCTGGTTGGACAATGGATTCTGGGGTCGTGACCACGGAGATTCAGAAGGTATTCCTCCAGATGGTCTGTTAAGGGCCACCTTTGGAACCTATCCTTTCGGAGGTACATTTGATGACGACAGCTTCTCAGCAATCGGTCTCGGAACAGGTGCCGGTGGAACCGGAATTACCAATATGCTAACTGCGTTTAGCGTAGACTTCTGGAGAGCTGAGATCGCTCTTGCGCAAGGTGATGTACCATCTGCAAGCGCTTTCTTAAGAGCTGGATTTGATAAGCAAATGGCTAAAGTTCAGGCCTTCCTGGTAGGCAGGGAAGCTGGAGCGGACGTGTCATTCGAGCCAACAGCTGCTGAGATCACTTCCTACATAGATAGCCAAATCGCTGCTTTTGACGGAGGCACCATGGATGAGCGTTGGAATATCTTAGGAGAGCAATTCTTCTTTGCCCACTTCGGAATGGGAGTTGATGCATATAATTTCTACAGAAGGACCTTGTATCCTACTACGCTGCAACCTAACAGGGAGCCGGATCCAGGTACTTTCATCATGTCGTTGTACTATCCTGCAGACGCAGTGAACAACAACTCGAACATAAGCCAAAAGGCAAACCAGGCTGTACAGGTATTCTGGGATAACAGTGGAGTTCCTCCAGCCAACTAAGAGTTGTTTAATAAAACTATACGTACATGAAGTATTTAAGATATTATATATTATTTGCCATAAGCGCTCTGGTCTTTTCCTGCAGTGAAGACGACAAACTTACGGTCGTCATTCAGGAAAACGTGGAGAGAGGAGCTGTTCTGAGAACGATCTCCATCACCGGAGGTTCCTGGAACGTCACAGACGAAACAGAGACCTTTACCATAGTGCTTGAGGAGCAGGACATTGAAGACGGAGACCTGCTTGGTGAAGTCAGGGTTTACGTGGACTTGGTAGACAACACAGATGATGCTACCACAACCACTAACGAAACACTGGTTACCACTCTCACAGCCGCTGATTTTGCAGGCGATGTGAACGGTCTTCCTAGAACCACATACAGCCTTAGTTTAGCTGAAGCCGCACAGGCCTTGGGTATTGCTCTGGGTGATTACAATTGTGGAGACGAATTTAATGTAAGATTAGAATTGGAATTAACTGACGGACGAGTATTCAGTAACAATAATGTTACTGGTACGGTTCAGGGTGGGTCATTTTTTGCCTCCCCTTTCAACTACAGGATTCCTCTAATTCTTTTGTTACCCAGCGATACGCTGTTTACAGGGCAGTATCAGCTTACTACCACATCAAATGGTTCATTTGGTGTAGCAGACTGGGCCGATGGAACGTACACCATCGAGGCTATTGACAATGTAACCAGGGTGATTCGAGGCGTGCCTCCATATCCGGCCTTTGGTGCATTCCCAGGAGTTGATATACAATTTGCCTTTGTTTGTAATGAGATCATATACGGTGCAAACCAGGGTACCGGAGTAGGTTGTGGCGGCTCTATTGAGCACAGCTCGGCCGCGGTGAATACCACATTTGATATCACCAATCCGGACGACTCTGACTTTACTATCAATTTTACATCGAACTCTGCTGATGGAGGTTGTGGAACCACTCCTTCTCAAGCGGCGTTCAGATTGACAAAACTTTGATGTAAAGGCACCTTAAATGGGTGTGGAATGACAGCCCAAAAGCAACATTCCACACTCATTTAAAAGATACCACCTAGCAAATAAAAGGAGCTATGAACGTAATACACAGATTCATGAAAAAATTAAAAGTTTATATTTTATTGGCACTTATAGGAGCCTGGGTGGTTTCCTGTAGTGAAGACGACAAACTTACCGTTGTCATTCAGGATAATGTTGAAAGAGGTGCTGTACTCCGCACGATCAGCAATGATCCCAACGCATTTGTCTTTGACGATGAGAATAGCGTCTGGACAATAACCATTGAAGAACAGGATGTTCTGGATGGTGGGCTTCTGGGCAGCGTAGATGTATTTGTCAATTATGTAGATCTTACCGGAAACGGTGTAAGTGCTACAGAAACTCAAATAACTACGGTTGACGCTTCCGATTTTGCAGGAGATGTGAATGGCTTGCCTCGTGCAACCTTTTCACTGACCTACGGAGAAGTCCTGGCGGCTTTAGGCCTACCTTTTGATACATCTTATGCCAGTGACGCGATCGCCATTCGGTTTGTATTGAATTTGACAGATGGCCGGAGTTTTACCAATACAGATGTTACCGGTACGGTACAGGGAGGTTCTTTCTTTGCTTCTCCTTTCGCCTACCAGGCAAACATTGTATGTCCTCCCAAAGCAGGG
>JBPEXP010000193.1:0-2218 GCA_052031475.1 Flavobacteriaceae bacterium
TTCGCCAACAGAAAGAATTGCTGGTCATCCCTTTTTACCTGTTCTACTTTGTTGAGTGGGTAGTTCGTTCCCTTTATTATTTTGACTTTTACAAGGCCTATCAGAATATCAGTTTTGAGAGGGAAGCGTATTGCAATGAGAAGGATCTCGATTACTTAAAGACCAGGCCTTTTTTTGGATTTATCAATTATTTTTCGTCCAATTATTCCACAGTGTGAATAACCTCAACCAACAGGTGAAATACCCCGTTCTGGTAGAGAAAGGGTTGGAACTGCACATTAAACGCCTTGATCTTGCCCACCCACCTGTCTGTGGAAATAAGTATTACAAGCTCAAATACAATCTGAAAAAGGCTAAGAGTGATGGATACCAGACTATACTGACCTTTGGAGGTGCCTTTTCCAATCATATTGCAGCCACTGCACAGGCTGCCAAAGTCTCAGGCCTGAAAGCCATTGGAGTGATCAGGGGTGAAGAGCTGGCAAGCAGCTGGGAAAAGAACTCAACACTAAGAATAGCCGCCAATGCCGGGATGCAATTACATTTTGTGAGCCGGCATGCTTACAGACAGAAAAGCACCAGAACTTTCCTGGAAGATCTGACCGCCCAATTCGGCAGATTTTATCACCTACCCGAAGGAGGCAGCAATGCATTGGCTGTGAAGGGCTGTGAAGAAATTCTGCAAGCTAAAGATCACAATTTCAACAACATATGTTGTAGTGTGGGTACAGGAGGTACTTTGGCTGGAATAGCCAATTCTGCCGGCTCCAATCAGAAAATTCTGGGCTTTAGTGCGTTAAAAGGCGATTTTTTGCAAGAAGATATTCGTAAATTTACGGCCAAAACCAATTGGGATCTGTCCGGAGACTACCATTTTGGAGGTTATGCCAGGGTTGATAAAACCCTGATCGATTTTATAAATCATTTCAAACTAAAGACCCGGATCGCCCTGGATCCCATCTATACCGGCAAGATGCTTTTCGGCATCATGGACCTGGCTGCCAAGGACTATTTTCCCAGCGGAAGTAGTATTTTGGCGATCCACAGTGGAGGCCAGCAAGGTATAGAAGGAATGAACGAAGTATTGAAAAGAAAGAACCTACCGTTGATCGGCTTATGAAACATGTGCTTACATGCCTGGTTGTGGCATTTATTTTGACCGGTTGTGGCTCCAAAAAAAGGAGTAGCAGAATTGACAGAAAAGAAAGTCACCGGCAAGTCAACTCTGGTAAATCACAAAAAACTCCGCAAGAAATTGGAGAACTGAAAGCAGACGACGGCCAATTCGTCAGTTTTCCCATTGGCTCCATTGAGGAATATATAGAGACCTTTTCTGAGATCGCCAAGGCAGAAATGGTGGCTTATGGCATTCCGGCCAGTATTACCCTGGCCCAGGGCATCCTGGAAAGTGGATACGGGCAGAGCGAACTGGTCCTCAAAACCAATAACCACTTCGGCATCAAATGCCACAATGGCTGGGAAGGAGCTTTTGCCTATCACGATGACGACCGCCGGGGAGAGTGTTTTAGAAAATACAATCATCCGCTCTATTCATTCAGGGACCACAGCATCTTTCTTTCAAGTAGGGCGCGTTATGCCTCTTTATTCGACCTGCGGCGGGATAATTACAAGGGTTGGGCACGCGGACTTAAAGCCGCAGGCTATGCCACGGATCCCAGATATCCTCAAAAGTTGATATCTTTTATAGAGCGATATGACCTGAGCCGTTTTGACCGGGAGGTCTTGCGTGGCGGTATGGCAGTAAAAGCAGCCCCCAGGCAGTACGACTATACGACTCATCAGGTACAGAAAGGAGATACGCTCTACTCTATTTCGAGGCGATATTACACGTCGGTTGAGGAGATCATGAGATTGAATAAACTAAATGACAGCACCATATCCATTGGCCAAGAATTGATGATAAAATCTACGCGGGCCAAATAATTCTTATGATTTATAAAAGAAGCAATGCATTATTTGCTGAGGCTAAAAAAGTGATTCCCGGCGGTGTAAATTCACCCGTAAGGGCATTCAAGGCCGTGGGTGGCGAACCTATTTTCATCAATCATGCAAAGGGGGCTTATCTCTTCGATGTGGACGGTAACCGGTACATAGACTTTATCTCTTCATGGGGCCCACTCATATTGGGCCATGCTTACGATCCCGTAGTAGAGGCTGTGATTGCAAAAGCCAAAAAAGGTACTTCCTTTGGTATCCC
>JBPEXP010000194.1:0-2594 GCA_052031475.1 Flavobacteriaceae bacterium
GCTTATATCTGCTAAATAAGGGGTTAGTGCCTTTTTACTATATTTAAATAAACCAACTCTGGCCTGAATGAGATTTCTTTTATACAGTGCTGTCGTTTGTCTTGCTACACTTCAACTAGGCTATGGTCAGAAATTTAAGTACGTAACTTATTCGGGAGAAGATTTGCCTTTCAAACAGGTTAACCAGGTTATTGAAGATTCAAAATCCTATATCTGGCTTGCTACTGATCAAGGTCTCTATCGTTTTAATGGCAGCAGTTTTGAAGATTACAATATCAAAATGAAGAGCCGCTATATCCACGCACTCATTCCCTCCGGTGATACATCCATTTTGTTCTCTAATGATATCGGTGTTCACCGGTTGAGCTATGAAGAAGATCAGGTGATTATAGAGCCCTATTTGAGCGTTGATGAAAGTATCAGTGACCTGGATTATCCTAAAAATCTGATGATGGATACAAAAAATCGTCTGTGGATAGGCCAGCAAGACGGTGCCGTTTTTGTCTATGATAAGGATCAGAATTTCTCCAGGAGATTTCAGTTGCATCGGGGAATAAAAACGCCCAAAATCCTTCTTTCCCAGGATGTTTTCGGCACGGTCTGGGTGCTTATTCCCAGACAGGGACTCTATTATTATGATGAGGATCTTAAAGAATTCAGTGAGATCAGTGGTTTCGAAAGTTTTGAGCACATGGTCGTAAATGAAGATCAGTTGTTATTGGCCGGGGATAAAGTCCTCCGGCTGCGACTGGATGAAGATGCGCAAGTAGTGGGGAATAGTGTCTTGTGGGAAGATGATCGATTATACACAAATATTGCCATTGATAAAACGGGTTTAGTTTTTCTTTCTTCATCCGATGGCATTTTTACGTTGGGAGGGCGGCAGTCTAATCAACTCAGGACCATCTATGGCTCCAATGATCCTCACCGGGTAGAACAGCTTCCATTTACCGCAGTGAACCACTTCTATTTCTCATCTGATCAGGTGAGAATTGGTGGCAAAATATGGCTGAGCACCCCCGATGGCCTGGGACTGTTGTATTCAGGTTTCTTTAAAGGTGTGTCGGGAATGTCTATGGATAATACTCTTGCTCTGGGAAGAAATTACAAAAATGAAATATTGGTCTCCCAGGGGAACTTATTCAGGATCCGGTACATAGACCGGGAAGATTCCTTTGATGAGTTTGAAACTGATGATATCAGTGTTTCGGCAATTACCAATTCTAAAGGCGACTATGTATGGCTTGGAACTTCGGAAGGGATGGTGTTTAAAGCCAGGGACCGGATTATCAATCAATTTGATTTTGGCGAACGCGGAGGAGGTATTTTTTACATGTATGAGGATGATCAGAACTATGTGTGGTTCTGTCAGGCGCCCACCGATAAGCCTATCGTAGGTGTTGCCAGATTGGATGCCGAAGGACGTATTGAGGAGTATGGAGAAGACAGGGGGCTTACGAGCAGGATCCTGGTTGTTGATGAAGGCGGGAAGTCCGAACTCTATGCAGCAGGTATCGGTCCAGAAAGCTATCTTTTTAAATTTAACAGAGACGAAAATAGATTTGAAAATAAAAGCCTTCCTTTTCCTTTTAAGGTGAGCCGGAATTTTGAGGTGCACGATATTTCGGTGGATGCCAGAGGAATTGTCTGGCTGGCCACTACTGACGGCTTATTGAAATACGATACCGAACGTATTTACCGGGTAAAACTTGGGGCTTATACAAATGGCGAAATTAGATCGGTAGTTTCTATGCCCGATGGTGCTATTTGGTTGGCCACAGGAACCAGCGGCCTTATTCATTTAGACAGACGAGGTAACTATGTTCTATTTGACGAGGGTAGTGGAACTCCTTCTCAAATTGCTTCCTACCGCGCACTTCTATTGGATAGTGCCAACAGGATATGGGTGGGTACGGCTGAAGGTCTTGTTTACTCAGCTATGTCTTTTCCGGCACCGCTTAGTACCAAGAAACCTATACTGGAGAAAATACAGCTAAATGCCCGGGATCTGGGAGAAAATGCCCGCATGGGTTTTAAAGAAGAGGATGTTGTGGATTTTTACTTTAGCACGATCGCTTTTCCCGGCGATGAAAATCAGTTCAGATACAGATATTACTACAGTATTCTTCCCGAAGATGAAATAGAAGACGTACCCTGGATCGAAGGCGAAGGAAGTGCCAGGGTGCGGATGAGAGCTCCCGCGGACGGATCTTATCTACTGGAAATTTGTATTCGAAAACCCGGCGGATACAGTTGGAGTTTACCTGTTCAGATACCTTTCAACGTCCTCAAACCCTGGTATGCAAGTTTTGGTGGGATCATGTTGTTCGTCCTGATCGGTATGCTGCTGTTATCTTTCAGTCTCCGCTATTACGGCCGACTTAAAACGGCTCAGCTTCAGACCTTGTTGTCCAGCAAGGAAGAAGAACTTACCGCCAAGCGCGAATTGCTCCATACTCAGGAAGACGCACTAAAGAGTGCCGGTGTCAGTATTTACCTGTTGTATCGATTGTTGAGGCAAATTCCCAGAAGGGCAAGATGGAGCAAAGTTATGCCTGTGCTGGCCAAATTAGTTGAGCTGCCAACTGACATGG
>JBPEXP010000195.1:0-8608 GCA_052031475.1 Flavobacteriaceae bacterium
TTTTGACCGATATTTTTCAATCAATTCTTCAGCCTCCAAATAATAGATCTCTGTTTGTTTAGACGTAAGGCTATCACTGCTGGCATAATAGAGCCGCTGCATGTCTTCAGACAATTCAGGGTACAAATCACTGCCTGTGGTATTAAGCTCAGCCAGGGGCTGCGGCTCGGACCAGGCATCCTCATTCTTAAAACAGATGTAAAGGTCGCCATAAGGTGAGAGATTGGTTTCCCTTTGAGATGCTTCAAAGATCAGCACGGTTCCGTCTTCGCTTATTTCCAGATTCCATTCTCCTTTATCCGTATTCACAACGGCCCCAAGATTTACGGGTGCGGAAAAGCTGTTTCCATTTTTCATTGCTACGTACAGATCACCCTGACCCAGTCCGCCTGGCCGGTCCGAGGCGAAATAAAGATTTCCGTCTCCATCTGTACGCGGACTGTACTCCGTGGCTTCTGAATTCAAAGGTTCTTGCAATCTTTGCGGTATGCCCCAGATTCCTTCACCGGTTTTCTCAGCCACCCAGATGTCTGCGGTAACTGGCACCGAATCCTCGTGTGGTCTGCTTGAAACAAAGTACAGGGTCTTGCCGTCTTTGGTCATATGGGGATCACTGTCGTCATATATTCCTGAAAAAGGCACTAATTCGGGTTTAGACCAGTATCCATCCTGTCTTATAGAATGATAAATCGCACTTCTCATCTGCCCCGAACCCCAGTCATCCTGGCTTCTTGTAAAAAAAAGCTCGTTGCCATCCGGCGAAAACGTGAGTCCGTACTCTACGTTTGCAGTGGAGATGAGGCCTGATTGAAAGCGTTCAGGAGAGGGCTGATTTTCACAACTGGCTAAAATTATGAAAATGAGCAGGATGCTAAGAAGTTTTTTATTATCAGGATGGAAGATCGACTTCATTGCGGGATTGCTGATTATCAATTGGAATTTAGATCAAGGTAAATATAAAGTTCCGGTCCTAAACAAAATCGATCACTTGGACACAAGGCCGGCAATTGCTTTTTCATTCCTCGCATCTTTAGAAAGCCAGCTTCCTGTGATGCTCGTAATAAAAAAGCCCATTCTTACGAATGAGCTTTTCGTGCTTGACGTGGTACCTCCAGGAATCGAACCAGGGACACACGGATTTTCAGTCCGTTGCTCTACCAACTGAGCTAAGGTACCATGCTGTATAAGCGGATGCAAAGATAATTTCTAAAATAGGAACTGCAAACAAAATTCTAAAAAAAGCCAGGCTGTTTTTTTATTTTCCATCTTTGCACCATGAACCTAATCATAGATGCGGGCAATAGCTCTGTAAAGCTCGGCGCATTTAGTCAGGGGCGCTTATTGCAGCAACGGGTTGTCCCCAACGAGGATCTGCTAAATGGGGTCAATCAGCTGATCGATATGTATCCCGGCATTAAACACGGCATTGTGGCCTCGGTATCCTTGCTACAGGAGGATCAGATCCGGAATATCTCTTCAAAGATCAACCTGTACATTGTTGATCAAAAGCTTAAACTACCCTTTAACAACCTCTACGCAACACCGGAGACCCTTGGGGCAGACAGGATCGGGCTTATTGCCGCGGCTGTACTTCACTACACGGATCAGAATACCCTGGTTATAGATGCGGGCAGCTGTATTACCTATGACATGATCACGGCACAAAATGATTACCTGGGCGGTGCCATTTCACCGGGACTGCGAATGCGCTACCGGGCCATGAATCAATTTACATCCCGCTTGCCGGATCTGGAGCCTGTTGAGTTTGAAGATTTTATCGGCAATAGCACCGAAAACAGCATGCACAGTGGCGTTATCAACGGGCTTTGCCTTGAAATTGACGGGGTCATCGATCAATATAGGAGCCGATTCGGACATTTAACAGTTATTTTAACAGGCGGCGATGCCCAATTTTTGTCTAACCGATTAAAAAACGCCATATTTGCGCATTCTAATTTTCTCCTGGAAGGCTTGAACTTTACGCTGGAATACAATAAACGATAGATGATTAGAAAGATCGCATTCACCCTGCTGTTTCTGACGGCCTTCGCTACTTATGCCCAAAACGGTTCCATCTCTCCTTACTCCTTTTTCGGAATAGGCGATCAGCGTTCGGCAGCTACCATAGAAAATCAGCAAATGGGCGGTCTGGGAATGTATACAGACAGTATTCACATCAACCTGCAAAACCCGGCAGCCTATGGGAAGCTCAGACTTACCACCTATGCCTTTGGAGGGGCGCACCGCGAATTCAGGTTAAAAACATTTGAAGAAGAACAGAGAACTTCCGTGACCAATATGGAGTATATTACCCTGGCTTTCCCCCTGGGCAACCGAGTGGGGGCCGGGTTGGGCCTAAAACCGCGATCTTCCGTTGGTTATGCCCTGGACGCTGAAAGCACGAACGAAAACGGGGCTCTGGTGACCAACATTTTTACCGGTGAAGGAGGTCTCAACCAGGCATTCTTTTCAATTGGCATGCAGGTGCTGCCCAATCTTCATCTGGGTGCCAGCATACGCTTTAATTTTGGCCTCCTGGAGAATCAGCGACTTCAAAGCGTTGAAGGGGTTCAGTTCGGAACCATTGATTCCCGGTCGTCTGATATCAGTGGATGGGACTTTAACTACGGATTGACCTACACGCCAAAAATTTCAGAATCACTTACCCTCTTTACCTCGGCACGTGTCAATACCCAGGCCAACCTGGTTTCGACCAATTCACAGCAAATCGGCTCCTTTTCGGTATCAAGCGGTGATGAGGTAGAAGTGGTAGATGTGGATCTTGATGCCCTGGGATTGCGGAACACCGAGATCAAAATACCTACACGAACTTCTTTTGGGCTGGGAATAGGACAGGATAAAAAATGGTTCATCGGAGGTGAATACAGTTTCCAGGATTACGGCTCTTTTGACAATCCTTTTGTCAGTGTTGAGGGCCTTGAATATACGGATGCGAGCACGTATGCCTTAGGAATGTACTTTATTCCGGATTACGCCTCTTTTAGTAACTACCTAAAACGAGTCAATTATCGGGCAGGATTGAGATATGATAAATCCGGGTTGGTGATCAACGGCAAAGAGATCAATAATTTTGGCATAACTTTTGGTTTTGGTTTACCGCTGGGAGGCGCTTTCTCTAATTTGAACCTAGGTTTCGAATTAGGTAGAAGAGGTACCAGCGCTGCCAATCTGGTTGAAGAAAGCTATCTTAAAATTGGAGTAGGACTTTCATTGAACGACAGATGGTTCCAAAAAAGGAAAATTAATTGATAAAAATTTAGTACATTGAAACGCTTTAAACCGAATAACACGATGAAAAAGAAACTATTCTTAATGACGATCGGAATTCTGGCATTTTCGGGCTTTGCGTATGCCCAGGCACAGAATCCCGAGTGCATGACTAATCTGTCTATTTATGCAGAACATGCCAAAGTGAAGAATTATGATGCGGCTTACGAGCCATGGAAGATGGTTTATGAAAATTGTCCTGATATCAATAAAGCCAATTTCTCATTGGGCGAAAAGATATTGAGTCATAAAATTGACAACAGTTCAGGAACAGATAAAGATGGCTACATCCAGCAATTGATGAGCTTGTACGACAACAGTATGAAGTACTTTCCCACCAAGTTCAGCAAGGCGAATGTTGCCATAGACAAGGCATTGTTACAGTACGACAACAAAATGGCCTCTGACGAGGAGCTGTTCAATATGTTGGACAAGGCCTTTAGGGAAGACAAAGCGAACTTTACAAATCCAAAGGCTCTCTACCTGTACTTTTCCAGTCTTGTAGACCTGCACAATGCCGGTAAAAAAGATCTTCAGGCTGTTTTTGACACCTATGATGACGTTACCGAGAAAATTGACGAGGAAAACGAAAAGTTGACAGACAGGATTACTTTATTGCTTCCAAAGGAAGATGCCGGAACCCTGACTTCAAAGGAAAAGCGTCAGTTAAAAGTGGCTTCCACCAATTCTGAATCCTATGGTAAAATTGCCGTAAGTATTGATTCTAAGTTGGGAGCCCTGGCTGATTGTGACAACCTGATCCCCCTCTACCAGAAGAGCTTTGATGCTAAAAAGGGAGATATCGATTGGGTGAAGAGAGCAGTAGGAAGGATGTTCAGCAAAGAATGTACGGATGATCCTCTTTTCCGCCAGTTATTTGAAGCCCAGCTGGCCTTAGAGCCTTCAGCGAGTGCTTATCTTTACGGAGGTACTTTGAAGCAGAAAGCCGGAGACAATTCCGGGGCGATAGCAGATTTCAACAAGGCGGTTGAACTGGAAACAGATTCAAAGAAGAAGTCTAACATCCTTTACAAAATTGCCACTACACTGCGCAGAAGCAGCAAGTCTCAGGCGAGGAATTATGCACAGAAAGCTATCAATGCCAATCCGGCAAACGGAAGGGCCTACTTGCTGATCGCCAATCTGTATGCAACCAGTGCCAATGACTGTGGCGAAACTCCTTTTGAAAAGAGGGCAATTTACTGGAAAGCAGCCGATATGGCCAGAAAGGCCGGTAGAGTGGATCCATCACTCAGTGGTACAGCCAGCCAGTCGGCCGCCAGTTACAGTGCAAAAGCACCGTCTAAGACCGATATATTCCAATCCGGAATGGCCGGGAAAACACTTAGCTTCAGTTGCTGGGTGGGTGGCAGCGTAACGGTGCCCAATCTATAAATGAATTTGTTATTCGGATATAAATTCAGGAGAATTGCCATAGTTGTTTCTATGGCAATTCTTTTTATGGGCTGTGGAGACAATTATCAGCGCGTGGGTGAAGAAGCTAAAAAGGAGGTCATACCGCAGGGTATTGCCCGAAACTTTCAACTCACCTATACCGAAACTCCTGATAAGATGGACAGCGAGGATAGAGAAGAAAGCAGGATCATCGCCATACTCAGAAGTCCGCTCAGCGAAGACTACGATAATCAACAATTTAAATACCGTACGTTTCCCGAAGGCTTGACGGTAGAATTCTACGACGATTTGCAGAACAAGAGCATCATTAAGGCAGATTACGGTATCATCTACTCCCTGACCAACGTCATAGACCTCAGGGGCAATGTTGTCATTGAAACCCATGACGGGAAGAAGCTGGAAGCTCCTCAATTATTCTGGGATCGCGATAATGACTGGATCTTTACACAAGACAAGTTTAAGTACACGAATCCCGAGGATGGAACCGTTATGGA
The DNA here is from genome assembly GCA_052031475.1 of Flavobacteriaceae bacterium. Lineage (GTDB taxonomy): Bacteria > Bacteroidota > Bacteroidia > Flavobacteriales > Flavobacteriaceae > JAHEJJ01. The sequence goes on from JBPEXP010000195.1 coordinate 5,199, forward strand.
CGGGGAAGGTATGGATTTTAACAAGGACTTTAGTTATTTTAATGCACACAAGACCTATGGTCTGATGACGATCAAAGAGGAACAGACATGATCAAAATTTTAAGATATACAGAATATCTGTATCTGGCAGTTGCCATTATATCCATTTACAAGATCGCCGAACTATGGAATGTTGAGCGGGAACGCACTTATCTTTTCATATTCTTTGCAGTAGTTTCCATAGCCATGTTCATTTTCAGAAGGAATTACCGTAAAAGGTTCGAAAAACGTCAAAGGGACAATCAAAACTAGCTTTGGAAGCATCGATCCTCATTATCATTACCACCCTGCTGCTGTCTGCCTTCTTTTCCGGGATGGAGATCGCCTATGTTTCCGCCAATAAGATCCATATAGAGATCGAAAAGAAACAGGAAGGAATCCTGGCAAAGGTTCTGGACCGGCTTACGCGCAAACCCTCCAAGTTTATCGCCACCATGCTTATCGGGAACAATATTTCCCTGGTGGTTTACGGTCTCTTTATGGGAGATGTGCTGATGAATTGGTTTACCGGCATGCTGCCTTCTGAGAATAATTTTGTCCAGATCATGCTTACAGATTTCAGCCTGCTGACCCAAACGCTGATCTCTACCCTGATCATTCTTCTTACGGCCGAGTTTTTTCCGAAAGTGCTTTTTCAAATATATGCTAACACCCTTTTAAAACTTCTTGCCGTACCGGCCTTTATTTTCTATCAACTGTTTTCTATAATTTCCGAACTGGTCATCAAATTCTCTGATCTGCTCCTCAAAACATTTTTCAAAACAGACGGTGACGAAGTGCAACTGGCTTTTAGTAAAATGGAGCTCGGCGACTATATCACAGAACAGATGGAGACGGTGGAAGAAGAGGACGAAGTAGATTCGGAGATACAGATCTTTCAGAATGCCCTCGAGTTTTCAGAGGTAAAGGCCAGGGAGGTGATGGTGCCTCGTACGGAGATCACCGCAGTAGAATTGCACGAAACACCCAAGAACCTGGCAAAACTTTTTACAGAGACAGGATATTCCAAGATCCTGGTTTATAAGGATACGGTAGACAATATTATAGGCTATGTACATTCCTATGAATTATTTAAGAAACCTAAAACGATCAAGAGCATCCTTCTGCCTGTGGAATTTGTTCCCGAAACCATGCTCATTCACGATATTCTCAATGTTTTGACCAGGAAGCACAAAAGCATGGCCGTTGTGCTTGACGAGTACGGGGGTACTTCCGGTATTATGACCGTTGAAGATATTGTGGAGGAATTATTTGGCGAAATTGAAGACGAACACGATTCAACAGATCTACACGAAGAACAGATCGATGAAAATAATTATACCTTCTCAGCCCGGCTGGAGGTAGATTATCTCAACGAGAATTACAAACTCGAATTACCTGAAAGCGAAGAATACGAAACCCTGGGAGGCCTGATCGTCAATGAGACGGGTGAGATTCCCGAACAGGAGGCCAAGATCACTGTAGGCCATTTTGAATTCACCGTGCTGGAGGCTTCCAACACAAAAATAGACCTGGTATCCATAAAAATCCTCGAGAAACAATGAACGCCTTGATGCTCTTATCAAGGTCTTAAAGTTTTTTATTTTAAGGGGGAAAGTGGTATTTTCGCGCACTGATTTTAAAGAATCCTGAAAGATGGCGATTTTAGAAAATATAAGAAAACGCACAACAGTTTTGATCCTGATCATCGGGATGGCGCTGTTTGCATTTGTCATATCCGGTATTTTTACCAGCAATGATTTCAGCGGTGGAAAGATAGGAAGTTCTGTAGCTGAGATCAACGGTGAAGAGATTTCTATCGACGAGTTCCGCAACAAGGTTGAAAGAGTATCCAGGAGAAGCGGTCCCACAACATCAGCCCTTCAATTGGTGAACAGCGTGTGGAACCAGGTAGAAAGGCAGGCTATTATGGGTCAGCAATTTGATGAACTGGGAATCGGCATTGAAAAGGACCAGATCATTGAAGTGATCAGGTCTAATCCCGGACTGTCTCAGAATCCACAATTCCAGGATGAGAGCGGGAACTTTGATGAGAACCGTTTCAGGGAATTTATCGCCGAACTCAGGGCTAATGCGCCTTCGCAGTATGAAGATTGGTTGATGGACGAGGAAGCTATTATTCAGGCCGCCAAAGAACAGACCTACTTCAATTTGGTTAAAGCCGGTGTGGGTGCAACCTTAAAAGAAGGGGAGCTGGACTACAAGCTTGCCAATGACAAGGTGAGTCTGCGCTATGCGCGTGTACCCTATGCGCTCATTCCTGATAGCACAATTACGATCACCAAGGAAGAAATAGCTGATTACATTAGTGAACATCCGGATGATTACCAACAGGAAGATGCCCGCGATATTCAATTTGTTTATTTTGAAGAAGAGGCATCAGCAGAAGATGTAGCTCAGGCCAGGGCAGAGATCAACAATTTATTGGAAGACAGCATTGAGTATTTTGAGGAGAGCGATACCACGGATACCATCCCCGGATTCAGGAATACAAAGGACTACATTGCCTTCCTGGACAGGAATTCGGATACGAAGTTCGACAGTATCTACAAGGCCAAAAATGACCTTCCAAATAAGTTTGCCGATTCACTCTTCAACCTGAAGCCAGGTGAAATCTTCGGACCTTACAGGGATGGAGATTATTTCCGAATCTCTAAAATGATCGACAGGAAACCCAATGCGTCCGTAAAGGCAAGCCATATCTTGATTTCCTATACCGGCGCCACCAGGGCTAATCCTGAGATTACCAGAACCAAAGAAGAAGCAGAAGAAAAAGCCAATGAGCTTTTGGCCGAGGCACTTAAAGAAGAAACTGTCTTCGCACAGCTGGCCCGGGATAATTCAGACGGTCCTTCAGCACCTCAGGGAGGTGATCTTGGATTTTTTCAGGAGGGCATTATGACTCCGAAATTCAACGATTTTGCCTTTGGCAACCCCGTAGGTCACATTGGTCTGGTGGAGACTGAATTTGGTTACCATATCGTGAAGGTAGATGACAAGAGAGACCTGGTACAAATAGCAACACTCAGCAGGGAGATCAGTCCGTCTGAGGAAACTCTGAACACTCTTTTTACCGAAGCGACCAAGTTTGAAATGGCCACAACGGAAGACGGGGCCTCCTTTGCTGATATAGCCAAGGAAAGTGAATTTGTTGTACGTCCTGTGAACAAGATCAAAGCGATGGATGAATATCTTCCCGGATTATCTTCCCAGCGAAATGTCGTCCAATGGGCCTTCAATCCTGAAACTGAGATCGGGGACATCAGGAGATTCAACATCAATAATGGCTACGCTATTGTGCAGCTGACTACAAAATACGAGAAAGGTTTAATGGCCGTTGAAGATGCTTCTGCCAAAGTACTGCCCATTCT
>JBPEXP010000196.1:0-2970 GCA_052031475.1 Flavobacteriaceae bacterium
AGGATAATACGCTTTTTAAATTTTAAATCCTTAAGTGTTAAATTTTTGTAGGTTCAACAAATATACATATATTTGGTAAACCAATCTGGTTAACCAATTTATTTTTTATGGATAAGAGTAATTATTTAGTCATCCTTGTAGGGGTTTGCGGTACGGGTAAAAGCCTTGTAGGAAAGCGAGTAGCCGACAGGCTGGAGGTTCCATTTATTGACGCCGATAAACTTAAAACCACGGAAGATCTACCCGAAGGGCAGCTTCCCCAGGACGTAAATCTTAATGAATGGTTGAATGCGCTCGAGGAGTTAATTGTAGAACAAGCCCATCTAAAGGGATGTGTTCTTTCCTGTTCCGTGCTAAAGAGAGAAGATCGCCGGAGGCTTGCTGCTAGTATTAAGCACCCTTTGGATTGGGTATTTATGAATAGTCCCTATGAAGATGTGGTCCAGCGGGTTGAACAGGGCGAACATAATCGTCCGTCTTCCCTGCTAGATTCGGATTTCGAGACCTTGGAAGCTCCAAAAGCGGCATTAACCATAGACATGACCTATTCAGAAGAGGAAATGGTTGATACGATCCTGGAATACATGTCGCGCAAGTACTGGTAATTATTAATAAGTCAGGGGAGATTTGTCTTAACTTATTTGTGTAATTAAAAATTTATATTATTTTTGGTAAACCAATCTGGTTAACCAATTTATACAAACCCATGAAACGCACATATATTCTCGTTCTTCTACTAGTTCTTGTATCATTCCAATCTTGTGAGCAAAAGGTCGTTTCCGGAACTTTAGTCAACAATCTTGAAGAATTTGACAAGGCTGTGGCTAGTGCCAAACCGGGTGACGTCATAGTCCTGGCTAACGGGGTCTGGCGGGATGCAGAATTACTTTTTGAAGGCAATGGTACCCAGGAGAATCCTATAAGTCTGACCGTAGAGGAAAAAGGCAAGGTATTTTTGGAAGGAGCTTCCAACCTAAGAATGGCCGGCAATTACCTTCATGTAGAAGGCCTGGTTTTCAGGAATGGTTACACCCCAACCACAGAGGTCATCTCCTTTAAAAAAGACAAGAATACTCTAGCTCACAATTCCAGGCTTACTGAATGCGTCATCGACAATTTTAATAATCCTGAAAGACATGAACCTGATACCTGGGTGGCTATTTACGGAAAAAATAACCGGGTAGACCATAATCACCTGGTGGGCAAAAGAAATCGTGGGGTTACAATGATCGTCCGATTGAACACCAAAGAAAGCCAGGAGAATAATAATACGATAGACCATAACTATTTTGGTCCGAGACAGAACCTTGGATCAAACGGTGGTGAAACACTCAGGATAGGTACAAGTCATTATTCACTCACCAATTCTAAAACCCTGGTGAAATCCAATTATTTTGACCGTTGTAATGGGGAACATGAAATAATCTCGAACAAATCTTGTCAAAACACTTTTAAAGACAACTTATTCTATGAATGCAGTGGGACATTGACCATGCGACACGGGAATGAGACCATGGTAGAAGGCAATGTGTTTATAGGTAATGATAAACCCAGCACAGGTGGTATCAGGGTGATCAATGGACAGCAAACCGTAAAGAACAATTATGGGATAGGTTTAAAGGGCTACCGCTTCAGGGGAGCTTTGGTGGTGATGAACGGAGTTCCCAATTCTCCAATCAACAGATACTTCCAGGTAGAGGATGCGGTTATCGAGAACAATACTTTCATCAATTGTGACCATATACAGCTTTGCGCAGGAAGCGATGCGGAGCGCAGTGCAGTTCCCATCAATTCAAATATCTCGAACAATATCTTCTACAACGAAACGAAGGACAACCTCTTTACAGTTTATGACGACATTTCCGGTATTGAATTTGAAAACAATATTATAAGTCCGAATATCCAACCTGTTGATTCTGAAGGTTTTGAGGCCAAAAAATTGGAACTCAAAGAAAATGATATGGGGCTATTGATCCCGAAAGAGGTTGGAGATCAGATTGGAGCGCAAATCTCATCTGAGCTCGCTTCAAGAGAAAACACAGGGGTTAGCTGGTACTCCAAGGAATTAAAAGAAGTTGCGCTTTCATCTGGCCAGGAAATCGTTGTATCACCTGGGTTAAATACATTGTTCGATGCTGCCGAGGCATCCTCTCCGGGTGATATTATTAGACTGGAAAAAGGGATTTATACCTTAAACAAGACGATCTCTGTTACTCATCCGCTAAGTTTTGAATCGATAGATGAATCAAAGCCTTTAATTTTCTTTGAGAAAAAATCGCTATTTGAAATTGGCAACGGTGGAAGCCTTTCTCTGCGGAATCTAATTTTTGATGGCGAAGAGTCGCCTGACAGGACCGGTAATTCTGTGATCACCACCAGCAAATATTCAATGAATAAAAACTACAAACTTTTTGTAGAGAATTGTGATTTTGTGAATCTGGATGTCAATCACAGTTATGACGCGATCAGGGTTTACAAGAATACATTTGCCGATACGATCAGTATTAAGAATTCAAAGTTCAAAACGATCTCCGGTAATGTCATCGCCCTGGATAAGGAAACGGATGATATTGGGATCTATAATGCCGAGTATCTGATTCTTAAAAATAATCTATTCAAAGAGATAGGTGGTGCTGCCTTGCGGTTGCATCGTGGTGGAAAGGATGAAAGCACATTTGGACCCTTCCTGCTTATGGAAAACAATGTGCTGGATCAGGTGGGCCATGATGCAAGAAATAAATACAATGCGGCAGTTTCTCTTTACGGAGTTCAGGAAATAGACATCAGGAATAATATTCTGACCAATAGTAAAGGGATGAACATGCATTTAGTGGTAGGTGAACCTATAGTTAAAATTCGCAACAATAATTTTTATAATTCGGAAAAGCTGGATGTGAGCGGTGACCAGAAATATACGGTAGAAAACCTATGGTCACTGGAGCCTGGTTTTTCAAATAAAGAAGATTATAT
>JBPEXP010000197.1:0-2734 GCA_052031475.1 Flavobacteriaceae bacterium
GGACCAATTTCAACTACTTTCTTATAACCGGAATAACTGAGCGTATCTGCAATTTTTTGAGCGATCTGTTCATCTTTAAGAAAGTGCTGACCCAGCTGCTTTTTAGCCTGAACGGGCTGCCTGTCATTGCCAGTTGCTGCCCTTCTTCTATGCTTGAATTTTCCCGCCATTTAGAAATATGGATTGCTGCCATTGCGACGGGTGTAGACCCAGGATTCCGTGCCAGACTCCAGGGTAACTTTGACCCTTTCATAGGCCGCTCCCTCATAGGCGTCGGTCATAAGCAGTTCTTTATTGGTTAGCATGTAGACGATGCCTTCCACCGTGTCATCCTGATCTTCAGACTGTATTACCACAGGATAGGCCCCAGCTACCTTTTTTTCTGAGATCTTAAATCCGTGGAGCCTGTCTTTGTTGCCACTGAGCTTTCTGGAATATACGGCATATTGTATGCTCACATCCTGAAGCGTACCATAGGTGAAAAGAAATTCGGTGGCTGCCAGCGATTCAGTTTTTTGTTCCGAGATCAGCTGCATTTCGGTACGGAAGGCTACAAACTGATCTCCAAACCGGTCGATACCATCTTGTCTCAAACGGGCCGCATCTTCATCAAAGTAGCGCTGCAGTGTTTCCTTATCCGGGCACATATATTGAATGGCATAGGTGATCCCTCCTAATTCTTCTTCCACCATAACCCGACACATTCGGGCCTCGGTGAATTTACCGGTGGCCAGCATATCCGGAATATGGATTTCCTGCATCCAGCTGAGCCAGGACTCATGCTGAGATTCGTCTATGTTGATCGTTACATTGTATATGTACATCGATAGAGTAAGCTTGAACTAATTTATGGAATCACCGCGAAGCATTCTGAAATTTTTCCTTGCCTGGGGAAAGTAATAGCTGTCCTGGTAATTGTAGATGATGCTCTCATAGTGTTCCATGGCCTTCTGACGATCATCCAGGACGCGCCTGTAAAGTTCGGCCAGGGCAAAATGGGCATCGTCGGCCAGGATACCATCTCCATAGAATTCTACGATCTTGATATAATTGAATTCGGCGGCGTCAAACTTCTTTTGCTGCTCATATAATTCGCCTTGTTTTAAAAGGGCTTCATCTTCAATCTTCTCACCCTTGTGGTTTAGCAGGATATCATCCAGTATGCCGATGGCCTCTTCGGTCTTATTCTGATAGGCAAGCAGATCGGCCCTTGCATATTTTTTCAAGGCCGTCTGAGTGGAGTCTTCCAGGGAATTATCGGAAATAAGCAGGCTGAGCTGCATGGCGTCATTGGCGATCAATTGGGAGGTGGAGCTTCTCAGTACTTTCAACTGGGTGAGCGCCCATTCAAAATCGCCTTTGTAGAAACTGGTCTGAGCTACCTTATACCGGGCGTCCTGGCCAAGCACGTCATTTTTAAGGCTCTTTTGTACCTGGCTGAAAAGGATCAGGGCCTGGTTGAATTTCTGATCGAAAACCAGGATATCGCCCAGAGCCAATTTCACATAAGCTTCTGGAAAGCGCGCCAGGGGCAGCTCCAAAGTTCGGTTCAGGATCTCCTGGGCCTCGCCGGGCTTATTGAGTTTAAATGTGAGAAAATTGGCGTAAGCAATCTGAAGCTGCAGGGTCTCGGCCTGAATTCCATAGACTTCCATCAGCTCTTTAAAACGGTCATCCAAAGCGCTTAATTCTTTTGGACTGTTCTCCTCAAGCAAAGCGATATCGATCAGGTGCAATTGAGCATTGAGTACGGTAACCGGATTCTGACTGTTCTTTTCAATGTACTCAAAAATGGTGATCGCATCTTCGATGGCCATATCGTCAAGTGCTACTCCGCCCAGGCCCTCCATCCTCTGCAAGGAATTGCCGTCGGCCCTGCGGTAGATGGCCTTTTCCTGAACAAACGCATTGTAGTATTGCTTTTGCTTTACGTAGAGCCAGCTGAGCAGTTCATTCCACAAAAGGTCCGGATTTCTCTGTGCTTTCTGCAAGAGGATTTTTTTGAGAATAATATTGTTCTCATTCTCAGGATCAGCGCTGATAAAACTGTCGATATTGCGGATGACATTTGCTTTGGAGGTCTTTCCCGTGAGGATAAGGTCCAGGTAGGCATCAAACATTTTTTCCACATTGCCCTGCTCGCCATAAATCCTCGCCATTTGCAGGTTATAGTCCAACTCCGGATTTAACTCCATAGCCCTGGCATAGGCTTTCAGGGCGTAGTCGAGGAGGGCATATTGCTGGAAACGGAATCCGATGCCATAGCCGTAATTGGGATTTTCATCCACAGACGCCAAAGCTTTCTGATAGTAAATCTCAGCCTGCTCTTCCTGGTCCTGCAAGAGGAAATTATAGCCGAGTTCTATATATATAGTGGGATAAGGGTTAGAAGTGTTGATTTTCTCCAGTAGGAACTGTTCCGCCTTTTCGTACTCCTCCAGCTGCTGGTAGCAGGCTACCAGGCCTTCAAAATAATCTGATCTTCGAGGATGCTTTCGCACCAGGCTTTCATAGAATACGACGGCTTTTTTATAATCCCCGTCATTGAAATACTGTTTGGCAAGAAAGTCTTCCTGGGCATAGCCATATTGGAAGAAGAGCAGGATAAGGGCCATCCACATCAATCGCTTCATAACTCAAAGATACGCAGAATGCCCAAAGATGTTGTTAATGGAATGTCAAACCAGAAGGCCTAAAATGAGGTTTAGCTGATGAGCTCAAAACCGGTATAGGG
>JBPEXP010000198.1:0-6372 GCA_052031475.1 Flavobacteriaceae bacterium
GATTCAAACAGTTTGTACAGCGAATCCTATGGAATTATCAATACGCGCCTGGGATATAATCTGCAGTTTTCATCAGCTTTCTCAGCAGGCATAGATTTTGGCATCAACAATATTTTTGACAATGCCTATGCGCAGTCTGTATTGATCAATGCGGTGGGGTTCGGAGGCTCTGAGCCCCGCTATTTCTACCCGGGGAATAACAGGAATTATTACGGCGGTCTAAGACTGCGGTACGCGTTTTAGGTTCATCCTATCTTCTGCAGCCAGCGACCCATATCCACCTCTTTTGAAATCTTTTCCTTGACCTCTTTGATGGAAATCCGGCTCTGCTCCATACTATCCCTGTGTCTCAGAGTTACCGTCTGATCTTCGAGGGTCTGGTGATCTACGGTTATGCAGAAAGGTGTGCCCGCAGCGTCCTGCCTGCGGTATCTTCGCCCGATGGCATCTTTCTCGTCATAAGCCACGTTGTGTTCCCACTTCAGGTCTTCAACAATTTGATGGGCAATTTCCGGCAAACCGTCCTTTTTCACCAGTGGTAATACGGCCGCCTTTGTAGGTGCGAGGACAGCGGGAATTTTCAGTACGGTACGGGTTGTGTTGTTCTCCAGTTCTTCTTCCTGGAGTGAATTGGAGAATACGGCCAGGAACATTCTGTCTAAACCGATAGAAGTCTCAACCACATAAGGAACATAGGACTCATTTAGATCCGTATCAAAATACTGCAGCTTTTTTCCTGAGTATTCCTGGTGGCTACCCAGATCAAAATCCGTTCTGGAGTGGATCCCTTCAAGTTCTTTGAAACCAAATGGAAACCTGAATTCAATGTCGGCAGCGGCATCCGCATAGTGTGCCAACTTTTCGTGGTTGTGGAAACGGTAATTATCCTCTCCCATTCCCAGAGACAGGTGCCACTTCATTCGCTGGTCTTTCCAATATTCATACCATTCCTGCTGAGATCCGGGCCGGATGAAGAACTGCATCTCCATCTGCTCAAATTCACGCATACGGAAAATGAATTGTCTGGCTACAATTTCATTTCTGAAGGCTTTGCCCACTTGTGCGATCCCAAAAGGTATTTTGAGCCGGCCTGTTTTCTGGACGTTCAGGAAGTTGGTGAAAATACCCTGTGCTGTTTCCGGCCTCAGGTAGAGTTCCATGGCGCTTTCTGCCGTAGCACCCAGCTGAGTTCCGAACATCAGATTGAACTGTTTGACATCCGTCCAGTTGGCAGAGCCCGAGACCGGGCAAACGATTCCCAGCTCCTCGATCAGTTTCTTAACATCAGCCAGGTTTTCCTGTTCCAGGGATCTTGCCAGCCTTTTGATCGCCTCTTCGGCTTTCTGCCTGTATCCCAATACCCTGGGGTTGGTATTCACAAACTGCTCCTGGTCAAATTTATCGCCGAATCGCTTTTGGGCCTTCTGAATCTCTTTTTCGATCTTAGCCTCTATCTTGGCCACATGGTCTTCAACCAGCACATCGGCCCTGTATCTTTTTTTGGAATCCTTATTGTCTATGAGAGGATCATTAAAGGCATCCACGTGTCCTGATGCCTTCCAGGTGGTGGGGTGCATAAAGATGGCAGCATCCAGGCCAACGATATTTTCGTTCATCTGAACCATGGCCTTCCACCAGTATTCCCTGATATTCTTCTTTAATTCCGCCCCGTTTTGCCCATAATCATAAACGGCGCTGAGGCCGTCATAAATCTCACTCGACTGGAATACATATCCGTATTCCTTAGCATGGGAAATGACCTTTTTAAATACCTCTTCTTGTTTTGCCATTGGGCAAAAATAGAATATTAGGCCAAAAGAGCATTATTTATTTAAGCTGAAATTCAGCGGAGGAAAGGAGTCTCTGGTCTTCAAATACATTCAGGGTGTAAATGCCCGGTTCTAGGGATCCCTGCGGGATGGTTATGAAGTCGCACACAACCACTTCTTCTCCCATATAAATGACCTCCACCCTTTTGCTGTAGATATTGCCACTTACGGATATCGTATTGGCATTATCTTCAATGACCCTCATGTTGGGACCGAGAAACTGGAAGTAGATTACTTTTTCACGAGAACTAATATTATCGTCGGGGAGAATGGTGACACATCCGCGGAGCTTTTCAATAGTGGAGGCCTTATTGGTTTTAATAGGCCTGCCTCCCCTGAGTCTAAAACCATTGCCTTCCGCATTTTCGAGTTTCAGGTAATTCTTTAGCCGCAGTTCCTGATTGAGTTCCTGATTTTTTCGGCGGAGCTCAGCTTCGGCCTCTGCCAGTGAGCTGCTCTTTCCGCGCAATTCTTCTATCTGTCGCCTGGTTTCTTCGTACTTATCCGTGAGCAACATATTGTTGTACTTCAGGAAATTGTTATTGAGTTTCAGACTGTCGTACCTCGCTTCCAGGATCCTCAATTCTTTCCTGTATTCGGTAAGTTTGGTAACAGTGAAATTCAAGCGCCCTACGGAGTCGAGCAATTCCTGGATCCGGTATCGGGAATCCTGCAATTCTATTTCATTGACTTCGTTAAGCGCGGATAGGCGGTCGACCTCAGTTTTCATCAGGGTCAGGTCTTTGACAAGCAATGATTTTTCCTCCTCCAAATAGCCGATCTGGGCCTGCGATTGTGCATAGCTGTAATAGAAGGCAATAAGGATGCCTATTATCACAGCAACAAGCGCCGCCAGGATAATCTTATAGTTGAATTTGTTATCTTGAAGATCCATGCAGTAGGGCTAAGTATATAGTAGGATTAATAATCAAGATTTGCTAAATACCAAACTATCAAATATAATAAAGGACGTTAACTCGGTCATGTTTCCCAGGCTGTGTTTTGGATGTAATGTACGATTATATCGAGGAGAGCAGATTTTGTGTACCTTTTGTCGGAACCAATTGCCACTTACCGAATACAGTTTTAACGAAGAAAACGCAGTTGATCGTATATTTTATGGACGAACGGACGTCAAAAAGGCCGCTTCCATGCTGTTTTATTCAGAGAATGGCATTGTGAGGAACCTGATCCACTCCCTGAAATACCGGAATCAACCGCAAATAGGGGCTTTCCTGGGGCATTGGTATGGTGCACAGATCGCCGGACAAGATGCAATCTCGGATATTCAATACGTGGTTCCTGTTCCCCTGCACAGGCGGAAACAGAGAAAGAGAGGCTATAACCAGGTTGGGCGATTTGCCCATTCGCTGGCCTCTGAGCTTAAAGCTGAATATAAACCCGGTCTGCTGATAAAAACTGCCAATACAAAAACACAGACAAGCAAGCAGCGTTTTGCCCGTTTCAGACGTCGGAGGGATCTTTATGTAATTAATCCGGAGATGCCTGAAATAGGGAATATTCTGTTGGTGGATGACGTGATCACTACCGGTGCCACCATAGAAGCCTGTGCCAATGCCTTGTTGAAGAAGCCCGGAAACCAGGTATTCGTGGCTACAATGGCCGTAGTACCCTAATTTTACGATTCTCCAAATTAATCGTTTATTTGCTCCAGACTTTCTGCTGATGGCCCTGTTTCAACGAATTTTAGGCTTTGTTTTTATGCTACTGCTCATTGCTGCTTCCTGGCAGTGTGCCAGGCGCGGTACTCCGGAAGGCGGTCCCAGGGATGAGACACCACCTGTCTTACTGCGCATGGAACCGGATAGTATGACTATCAATTTTGATGCTGACCGGATCAGGTTGTATTTCGATGAATTTGTCGTTTTAAAAGACCCTCAGAACCAGCTGATCGTCAGTCCCCCTCTAAAATATGCGCCTGAACTGTCTCCACAGGGCACCACTCGTAAATATGTAGAAGTAAAATTGAAGGATACGTTGCTGGAAAATACCACCTACACCCTGAATTTTGGCCAGAGTATCGTAGATAATAATGAGGGTAATGCCAATGCCTTTCTCACCTATGTTTTTTCGACTGGTGACTACATAGATTCTCTAAGACTACGGGGTGGCGTAAAAGATGCTTTTAACCGGGAGGCTGATAATTTTATCAGTGTTATGCTGTATGAAATTGATACGGCCTATACAGATTCTGTCATCTACAAAAAGCTTCCCAATTACATCACCAATACCTTAGACAGTCTGGTGGTATTTGAGCTTCGCAATTTAAAAGAGGGCACCTATTCGCTGGTGGCCATCAAGGACGAAAACAGGAATAATCTCTTTGACCAAAGCACGGACAAGATCGGTTTCCTTGAAGATCCGGTGACCATACCTACAGATTCAGTTTTCGAGCTTACACTCTTCAGGGAAATACAGGATTACAGTGTCTTGCCGCCCAGTTATGCAGCATCCAATAAGATCATTTTTGGCTACACAGGCATTGCCGATTCTATGAAGATCAGGCCGCTCACCCAGATCCCTGATACCATCAATACGCTTTTAGCCAAAGAACCGGGTAATGACTCCATCAACTTTTGGTTTACCCCTTTCGAGATAGATTCCATTTTATTCGAAGTAAAAAATAACGTCCATAACCAGGTAGATACCTTCACGGTTAAAACGAGGAATTTGGCGGCAGATTCGCTGCAGATCAGTTCTACCCACCGCGGTAGCATCAATTTTGAGGATGAGTTTTATATCAGTGCCAATATCCCGATTGTAGAGATAGACAGCAGTCAATTGAGCATCATGAATAAGGATTCACTGGATGTGACTTATGAACTGAACCTGAACAAGGAAGAGAACAAAATCCATGTACAATTTGAGAAGGAGGCCAACGAAGTATATGAAATTACGGCTTTGCCTCAATTCCTGACGGATTTCTTTGAACAGACCAATGATACCCTGCTTTATCGCTTATCAACCGGCAGCTATGCAGATTATGGCAATCTGCGATTGAATCTGCAGGGAGATATTGAGTATCCCATCATCCTGCAGCTTACCAATCAGAACGGTGAGACCAAAAGAGAGATCATCGCTGAAGAAGCCAGACTATTTGAATTCAGCAATATTGAGCCGGGCACTTACCTGATCCGCCTTATTTACGACCGCAATGGAAACAAAATTTGGGATACCGGCAGCTATTTGGAAAAAAGACAGCCTGAAGAAGTCATTTACTATCCACAGGAAATAGAGGTAAGGGCCAATTGGGAATTAGAGCAGACCTTTATAATTGAAGATTGAAGCTATCCCTGTCTTGCAGGAATTTTAATTTTTCCCTGGTCTCTACCAGGTGATCTTTGGCAATATCCAACCTGATGATTTCATCCCTGTCAGAAAAGGCAAGCCGCTTGCCCAGACAGTCGTATACGGCTGAATGGCCAACATATTTTAAATCATTTTGATCAGATCCAACCCGGTTAACCCCCAGGCAGTAGACCATGTTCTCTATAGCACGCGCCTTTAATAAAGTATCCCAGGCGTCTACCCGGGTAGCCGGCCAATTGGCCACATAGACTAAAATGTCAAAATCTTCGGTATTCCTGGACCATACCGGAAAACGTAGGTCATAGCAGATCATTGGGCAGATCTTAAAACCCTTATATTCCAGGATTAATTTCTTTTTCCCGCGTGCATAGACCTTGTCCTCACCGGCCAGCGTAAAGGTATGCCGCTTATCATAACTGTAGACATCGCCCTCTGGTGTTACAAAATAGAGCCGGTTGAAAAACTTATTTTCCTCGCCGGCAATAATGCTTCCGGTAATGGCTGAGTTGAGCTTCCGTGCCTGCCGCTTCATCCATTCCAATGCCTGTGCTGAATGATCGGCCAGCCCGGCCGGAGACATGGTAAATCCGGTGGTAAACATTTCGGGCAGGACTACAAGGTTTGCATGGTTGATAGTTTCAAGTAGGCCATTAAAATGCCTCAGGTTGGCTTCAGGATCTTCCCAACTCAAACTGGTCTGTACAAGGGCTATGCTCAGGGGATCATCCATGGTTTAAAAGTATGAATTCAGGATCAGGCAGGAAAATTAAGCTCATTATACCTTTTCAAAGATAGGATGTCTTTGCGTTTATGCTGTTAAAGTCAAATGCACCAAGTTTAAACAAAGTAGATAAATGTTCGGATTTATTGTGGTGGTATCATATTTCTGTATAATTTTTAGGTAATTTCTTACGTTACATAAGTGTTTTATATTTTTTGAGCAGATAATCCAACCTTAATTGAAAATCAAATCCCTTTATCTCAGTATTAAAGATTCGCCAGCCTGCATTGCGATTCTTGACCAGGATATGAATATCCTCAGCTATTCAAACAGGCTGATAAGCGAATCGGCTATGTCGGCGGAAGAAGATTATAGCTCTAAATCCTTCAGCCAATTATTTCCAGAGTTTCCAAATACATTGCGAACACTGACAGGCGATTCATTCGAAGGGAAATCCCTTATAGAAATAGTTGAAAGATTTGCCAGCGACAG
>JBPEXP010000199.1:0-13745 GCA_052031475.1 Flavobacteriaceae bacterium
TGATCTCATCGCTCACATTGAGCGAGTTGAGCATTTTCTTAATTCCGAAAACGGTTATGGGGTCATCATCAATTACGCCGATCGAGTTAATCTTTTTCATTGAAGTATATATTAAATGTAGTGCCCTTGCCTACTTCACTGCAGACCATGATCTTGCCGTTCATGGCTTCTATTTGATTTTTAGTGATATAAAGTCCTATACCCCTTGCGTCTGAGTTGTGGTGGAAGGTCTTATACATGCCAAAAAGCTTATCACCGTATTTCTTTAGATCGATTCCCAGTCCGTTGTCTTCAATACTCAAAATAGTGTACTTTTCATTGCGCTTAACTGAAAGCCGAATCACCGGATTCCTTGAAGGATCCCTGTATTTAACCGCATTGGTGATGAAGTTCATTAATATGCTGTCTATATAGGCAGGAATAACCCTGATACTCACATCATCACTCACCTCGTTGACTATAACGGCATTGTGCTTTTTAAGGAAAGCAGCGAGGTTTAATTCTGCGGCAGCGATCTTTTCATTGAGCAGGATGGGCTTCTTTTCCAGGTTCACATTAGTGCTGATAGCCACCACTTCGTTGAGATTATCCAGTGTGTCCAGTAAATTGTCGGAGGCCTCCGTGAGCATTCTTATGATCTTGTCTTTTTCTTCCTCGTCCTTCTCATTAACCAAAAATTCGAGCAGCATGGAAAAGTTGGCTGTGTGTGACCTGAGGTTGTGCGAGACTATGTGAGCAAAGTTAATAAGTTGTTTGTTCTGTAAGGAGGTAACATTGATCAGGTCCCTGAGTTCCTTTTCTTTTTGTTTCAGGTCAGAGATATCCCAGCTGATTCCCACCAGGCCTTTGGCCTTACCATCATCTCCAATCAATGGTAGCTTGGAGGTCATAAATGTGGTGATAGAGCCGTCTTTTTTTACATTGATAGTCTCTTTGCTTAAAATTGGTGTGAGCGTCTGGGTCACATAAAGATCCTCTTCGCGCGAACTTTTGGCCGTTTCCTCATCGTACAAGGCAAAATCGTCCTTGCCAAGCATTTCGCTTTCATCTTCAAACCCATTAAAGGACAATTCAGATTTGTTGGCGAGAATCTTTTTGGAATCCAGGTCCTTTATAAAAACATTGAGAGGTAGGTTATCAATAAGAGTTCTAAGCAGTTTTTCGTTTTCCCTGGTTTTTAGATCCGCCACCACAAGATCACTGACGTCCTGAAAAGTTCCCAGTAGCCCAATGAACTCACCGTTCTTAAACAAGGCCTTTCCGGCTGCTATGACCCAAATTTCTCTTCCTTTGGCTGTTATG
This sequence comes from Flavobacteriaceae bacterium, assembly GCA_052031475.1. Taxonomy (GTDB): domain Bacteria; phylum Bacteroidota; class Bacteroidia; order Flavobacteriales; family Flavobacteriaceae; genus JAHEJJ01. The sequence continues at coordinate 1,303 of JBPEXP010000199.1, forward strand.
AGCTGAAGTTTTTCCATCCAGGGCGTACCTTCTACCATAGCTTTGTGAACGGCCAGTGAAATAGTATTTCTGCTGTAGCCCTCCTTGTAGAAATCGATCCCCGTGGCTATATCAGGTTCATAGTCCAGGGGTACTTCATGGATAATTTTGGTCATATCAGACCAGGTGAGTGTATCGGTTATGGCGTCGTATTCCCAGCTTCCGATCCTTGCGGCTTCAGATTGCTCCTTTAAAAGTATCTGCAGTTTTTCATGTTCGATCTCCTGCTGGATGCGTTGGGTAATATCATCTATCTGAATAATAACCCCAATAATATTTTCCTTCTCATCGTACCAGGGCAGGTTGATCCACTCAAACCACTTTTCCTTTTCTGATGGGTCTATGTATCGCTCTACCCGTATGGAACTTTGATTTCCTTTAAGGCTCTCCTCCAGGGCTTCGCGCCATTCCGGATTTAATTTCCCGAATAGTTTTTGAACGGTCTTACCGATGACCTGGTTAGGATCAAAATCAAAATACTTTACCCATGAATCAGAAGCGTGTACAACTTTGAATTTTTTATCGATAAAAGCAGTGGCCTTGGGCAACTGTTTGATCAGATAATTGTACGTACCTGTTTGGGTTTCACGCAACATTCGGTGGAAATTTCTTACTAATGTAATCTGATTTTCCATCAATAGTGAATCATTGTTGTGAATTGGTCCAAAGTCGTTGTGTCTTCCCCATTTTACAAGGCTTAGGGCTTAAATTATGATAAAAAAGAAGGTATTTTCTTACAAATTAAAGAATTAACTTCTATAGTGCAAGTACGGCTTGAAAAGAATAAACGGACTGCTTGCAGATCCTGGTAAGAATCAGCCGGCAGCAACGGTGGCGGGCACCAGGGAGGACACGTCTCCTCCATTCCTGATCACGTCCCGTACTATGGAGGAGCTGATGTAGGAATACTCGGCAGAGGTAAGCAGAAATACCGTTTCTATACCGGCGAGTTTTCTGTTGGTATGAGCAATGGCTTTTTCAAATTCAAAATCGTCCGAATTTCGCAATCCCCTTAGTATGTACGCTGCCTTTACTTTTTTGCAGAAATCCACCGTAAGGCCGCTGTAGGTCATTACGCGGATCTTGGATTCTTTAGCGAAGCACTCCTTGATAAATCTTTTGCGCTCCTCCAGGCTGAACATATATTTTTTATCGGCGTTAACTCCGATGGCTATGATCAATTCGTCGAAAAGTGGAATGCCTCTTTGGATGATATCGTAATGCCCCAGGGTGACCGGATCAAAGGAGCCTGGAAAAATGGCGCGTTTCATGTAGCAGGTTTATGGATATAAAATTACATATTTTCAGACAAGGCGTCCTCTATGGCTGCTTCGAACAATTCACTAAGTCCGATACCAGCTTCCAGAGCCTGCTTGGGAAGGATGCTTTCCTCTGTTAATCCGGGGGTGATATTCATCTCAAGCATATAGGGTTCATCGCCCTGAAAAATAAATTCGCTTCTGCTATATCCCCTCATTCTTAAGGCGTCATAGGCTTTCCTGGCCATTTCACTTACACGCTCTTCCTGTATTTTGCTGATACGGGCAGGTGTAATTTCCTGGGATTTTCCTTCATATTTTGCCTCGTAGTCGAAAAAATCGTTCTCGGAAACGATCTCGGTGATAGGTAAAACCCTGGTTTTCCCCTGGAATCGGATGACACCTACGGAAACCTCCGTACCGTCCAGGAAAGATTCGATGATCAACTCGTCATCCTCTGAAAACGCTTTTTCAACGGCAGCAGTCAGTTCAGACTCCTCGTACACCTTGCTCATGCCAAAACTACTGCCCGAGCGGTTGGGCTTTACAAAACAGGGCAAGCCTACCTTTTTGACAATCTGACCGGTATTTACCTCGTCACCCCGGTTTAAATAATAGGAAGTAGCAGAGGGTATTCCGTAGGGCTTTAACACACTGAGCAGGTCGCGCTTGTTAAAAGTTAAGGCGGCCTGGTAATAGCCACAGGATGTTTGCGGAATCCCTATTAACTCAAAATAAGCCTGCATAAACCCGTCTTCACCCGGAGTACCGTGGATGGCATTAAAAATACAGTCGAACCGAAGTTTCTCTTTTCCTAAATCTACCGTAAAATCAGCCCGGTCTACAGCATATTGCTCACCATGATCATCCACCATGTACCAACCTTTTTTGGATATAACTACCAGGTAGCCCTTGTAACGATCTTTATTGAGATGTTTATAAACTACATTCCCGCTTTTGATAGAGATATCATATTCGCTGGAATATCCGCCTGTGATAATGGCAATATTCTTTTTCATTCCATCGTTACTTCAAGAATAGATAGAGGCACTTACGAAAATCAAATTAAAGAAAAAAGCAGTGGGTTTCCTATCTTTGCCGGGCAATAAATACCAAAATGAGGAATTTCATTCAATTCATCAAAAGCAAGATATTTCTGGTCCATATAGGACTGGCAATAGCCGCTTTGGTCCTGGTAAGTTTTCTGGCCCTTCAATGGCTTAAGGAATCTACCCACCACGGTGAATTTGTAGAAGTACCGGATCTTTCTAAGCTGTCTGTGATGGAGATGCGCGAGGTGATCGAGGACGCCAACCTGCGCTATGAAGTATTGGACTCTGCCAACTTTAATCCCGATTATCCCAGGTTTTCCATCATTGAACAGAACCCTCCGGCAGGCAACAAGGTCAAGCAAAACAGAAAGATATATGTAACCGTAAACCCGTCAGGATACCGCAAGGTTACTGTTCCCAATGTTATCCAGGTGACCAGGCGCAACGCTACTTCCATGCTTAAGGCCGTTGGCCTGGATGTGCAACGGGTGACCTATATTGACGAATTGGGAAAAGATATGGTCTATTACATACGCTTCAAGGGCAAAAATATCAATGCAGGGGATAAATTGCCCAAGACCTCCAAGATTGAACTGGTTTGCGGCAACGGAAGTATACCCGAAAGAGCCAGGGTAAGGTCGAACTCCCAATAAAAATGGAAGATCTCCGCCAGCAGATTCCGGAAGACGACAATGAATTGTTCGAACATCACCGCTTTGTGGCTGCTAAAGGACAGGAGCCGCTGCGGGTGGATAAGTTTTTATTGAATTTCATTGAGAATGCCAGTCGGAATAAGATACAACAAGCAGCAAAAAACGGGAATATCTGGGTCAACCAAAAACCTGTAAAACAAAATTACAAGGTGAAAGCGGGGGATGAGGTCAAAGTCCTCTTTGAGCATCCGCCTTACGAATTTCTCCTCACCCCTGAAAACATTCCCCTCGATATCGTTTACGAGGACGATGACCTCCTGGTTGTAAACAAAGCTGCCGGTATGGTGGTTCACCCGGGCCACGGAAATTATTCGGGTACCTTGCTCAATGCTCTGGCATACTACCTGGAAAGCTTGCCACTTAATTCAAATGAGCGCCCCGGATTGGTTCACCGGATCGATAAGGATACTTCAGGGCTGCTTGTCATTGCCAAGACAGAACACGCCATGACCCACCTCGCCCGGCAATTCTATGACAAGTCCAGCGAAAGGGAATATATCGCCCTGGTTTGGGGTAATGTGGAACAAGACGAAGGCACCGTAGAGGGCCATATTGGCAGGAACCCTAAAAACCGCCTGCAAATGCAGGTTTTTCCAGATGGAAGCCAGGGGAAGCAGGCCGTTACTCATTACAAAGTTATAGAGCGCCTCGGTTATGTAACCCTGCTGTCATGTGTGCTGGAGACAGGACGGACCCATCAGATCAGGGTGCACATGAAGCACATTGGTCACACGCTCTTTAACGATGAAAGATACGGAGGGAACAATATCCTCAAGGGCACACATTTTACCAAGTACAAGCAATTTGTAGACAACGCCTTTAAGATCCTTCCCAGGCAGGGACTTCATGCCAGGACCTTGGGATTTACTCATCCAGGCAGCGGGAAGTCTATGAGCTTTACCGCCGAAATTCCAGAGGATATGCAGGCCTGTATAGAAAAGTGGCGCGAGTATAGCAAGCATGGCAAGCTGTTATAAGTTCTTTCGATAGATCTATTGAAAACTCTTTTGCCGCTGTATGAGCTATTACGGAATTTACTCCATAATTTTACTGGAAAATAAGAATTGATGAAGATTGTAATATCGCCGGCCAAATCCCTGGATTTTGAATCACCTTTACCCAACAGCAGGGCTACTCAGGCTCACTTCCTGGAGGAAGCTTCCAAGCTGAATCAGATCCTGAAGAAGAAAAAACCCCGAGCCCTTGCCAAACTGATGAATATTTCCGAAAACCTCGGAGAACTCAACTGGGAAAGGAACCAGAAATTTAGCCTTCCATTTGATCAAAGCAATGCGAGGCCCGCGGTGTATTCATTTAATGGAGATGTGTATCAGGGCCTGGATGCCTATAACATAAAGACAGCACATCTTGACAGGCTTCAACGTCATCTCCGTATCCTTTCCGGACTTTACGGCGTATTAAAACCTTTTGACCTTATTCAACCCTATCGCCTGGAAATGGGTACTTCTCTCAGAGTGGGAAGGAAAAAGAATCTTTACGAATTCTGGAAACCGAAAATTACGGCTTATCTGAATGAGGAATTAGAAGAAGGAGAGCTGTTCATCAACCTGGCCAGTGACGAATATTTTAAGGCCATAGACCGTAAGAAATTAAAAGTCCCCGTGATTACCCCGGTTTTTAAAGACTGGAAGAATGACAAACTAAAGGTGATCGGATTTTTTGCCAAAAAAGCCCGAGGTTCCATGGTTCGCTACATCATAGACAGCGGTGCAAAAACGCTGGAAGACCTTCAGGGATTTGACAGGGACGAATATATCTTCAGTCCTGAACATACGCTGCGGGCAGATCAACCTGTATTTGTGCGATAGAATAAAACGAACTAAGAACCGTTTTATCAGTACGTGCTAATAATCTTCAGCTATGCGAAAAGGAATAGTCATTTTAATTCTCGCGGTACTTAGTTTGCATTGTACAGACCGGGACGATGATATCAAGGAAGTTAACATCAGAGTGCACAATGTCAGTGATCTGGTATTCAACTCGGTACAGGTGGGAGCTGAGGACAAGATCCACGAAAATGTGGCGCCGGACGACTTTACCGAATATCTTATCTACGAAGAAGCATATACCTATGCCTATATTGAAATAGTTTCGGGAGAGGAAACCTATGTGCTTCAACCCATCGATTTTGTAGGTGAAACACCACTGCCAAAAGGCCTTTATACCTATGAACTGGACATCACTGCCGAGGGCGAGGTGATCCTGAATTTTGTCATAGATTAAGGGGGGCTACTTTTTTTTCTTTCCCTTGCTAACAACTACTTTTTCGGCTTTTCGCCTTCTGCGGACGCCATATGACTTATTGCGGATCTTACCCCTTTTGGTCTTTTTATCTCCTTTACCCATAGGCTTCTCAATTTCCTTAAATATAGCTTAAGCCGGTAAATTAGTCAAGTGAGGAGCTTGATTATCTGTGCTTTGGCTAGTTCATTTAGTATGATAGGTCCTTTTACACTGCAACCAATTTATCGAGAAGACTTCAATATCTGGCTTTGGTTGTGGGATTAATTTACGGCTGTCTCCGCAGCGCATTGCTTTAGTGCATCAAATGCTTTAAGTTTGTTAGAAGGGGGTTTCATAAATAATCCGGACGACTTCAGGTGAAAATAAAGAAAGTACTTGTTGCGAACAGGGGAGAGATAGCCATCAGGATATTTCGCGCCTGCGTGGAGATCGGTATTAAGACAGTTGGTATCTATACCTGGGAAGACCGTTATTCGCTTCACAGGTACAAGGCTGATGAGTGCTATCAGATAGGGGAGGAGCGGGATCCTTTAAAACCTTATCTGGATATTGAAGGCATCATCCAAGTTGCCAAGGAAAACCAGGTAGATGCCATTCATCCGGGCTATGGATTTCTTTCAGAGAATGCAGAGTTTGCCCGGTTGTGCGAAGAGAATGACATTGTGTTTATTGGCCCTAAAGTATCTGTTCTGAAAGCCCTGGGCGACAAGATAACCGCCAAAGAAGTGGCTGTTGCCAATGGTATTCCCGTTATAGAAAGCAGCCAGAAGGATTTGGCTTCTATCAATACTGCGCTCGAAGAAGCCAACCGAATTGGCTTTCCGGTCATGCTTAAGGCAGCCTCCGGAGGAGGAGGTCGCGGTATGAGGGTTATTCGCAGCACCGATGAATTAAAGAAGGCCTTTCCGGAAGCCAGGCGCGAAAGCCTGAATGCCTTTGGGGATGATACGGTTTTCCTGGAAAAATTTGTAGAGAATCCCAAACATATTGAGATTCAGATCATGGCCGATATGCACGGCAATATGGTCCATCTCTACGAAAGGGATTGCTCTGTACAGAGGCGATATCAAAAAGTCATCGAATTTGCACCTTCCATAGGTCTGCCGGAAAAGACCAAAGAAGATCTCTACCACTATGCGCTGACCATTTGCAAAGCAGTAGATTACAATAATATCGGCACGGTGGAATTCCTGGTGGATGAAGACGGCAGTATTTACTTCATAGAGGTCAACCCGCGTATCCAGGTAGAGCACACGGTGACCGAAATGATTACCAACATAGATCTGGTAAAGGCTCAAATCTTCATAGCCGGAGGATATCGGCTGTCGGATCAGCAGATCAAAATTCCCAGCCAGGAGTCAATAAAGGTTACCGGCTATGCGCTGCAATGCCGGATCACTTCTGAAGACCCACTGAACGACTTTAAGCCGGATTACGGTGTGGTGACCACTTACAGAAGTGCTTCAGGATTCGGTATCCGGCTTGATGCGGGTAGTATCTATCAGGGCGTTAGTATATCCCCGTTTTTTGATTCACTACTGGTTAAAGCCTCTGCGCTTAGCCGAACGCTCGACGGCTCATGCCGGAAAATGAGAAGGGCGCTGGCCGAATTCAGGATCAGAGGCATAAAGACCAATATCGCTTTCCTTGACAATATCCTGAAACACCCGGCATTTCGGGAGGGTAAGGTAACGGTCAACTTTATCAAAAATGAACCGTCGCTCTTTGAGATCGTAGAGCCCAGAAACCGGGCCAATAAGCTGTTGGAATACCTGGGTGAGGTTATCGTAAATGGAAATCCTGACGTTAAGAAATCAGACCCCAACCACATCTTTTCAAAACCGGTTGTTCCGGAATTTCCCAGGAAAGAAGCATATCCTATGGGAACCAAGGACCAGCTGAACAAATTGGGCCCCGAGGAGTTTTCCCGCTGGCTTTTGAATGACAAAAGCATCCACTACACAGACACTACCATGAGGGATGCACATCAGAGCCTGCTGGCAACCCGAATGAGGACCATAGACATGCTGAAGGTGGCCGAAGGCTACGCCAAGAACAATCCGGAGATCTTTAGTCTTGAAGTATGGGGAGGCGCCACCTTTGATGTTTGCCTGCGATTTCTACAGGAAAATCCTTGGGAACGACTGGCACTGCTGAGAAAATCCATTCCCAATATACTGCTTCAGATGCTGATCAGAGGATCCAATGCCGTAGGATATACTGCCTACCCGGACAATCTGATAGAAAAATTTGTCGAGCAGGCCTGGGAAACCGGCATTGACGTTTTCAGGATTTTCGATTCCCTGAACTGGATGAAATCCATAGCGCCCTGCATTACCTATGTGAGGGAGCGCACGGGAGGACTGGCAGAAGCCTCCATTTGTTATACAGGAGATATCCTCAACCCTCAGAAAACCAAATACAACCTGGATTACTATCTTCAGTTGGCCAGGGACATTGAAAATGCCGGAGCCCATATCCTTGGCGTTAAAGATATGGCCGGATTACTGAAACCGGAGGCGGCCTATGAACTTATCTCAGCGCTTAAGTCTGAGATTTCCATACCAATTCATTTGCATACGCACGATACTTCCTCCGTTCAGGCCGCAACATACCTCAGGGCGGTGGAGGCCGGAGTGGATGTGATGGATGTCTCTCTTGGCGGACTTTCGGGAATGACTGCCCAACCAAATTTTAATTCCCTCGTTGAGATGATGCGTTTCCACCCCAGGGAACGCAAGATGAATGCCGATTCGCTGGCTGAATATTCGAACTATTGGGAAACAGTACGCAGTTACTATTACCCCTTTGAGTCTGGTCTAAAGGCAGGTACCGGCGAAGTGTACAAACACGAAATTCCCGGAGGCCAGTACTCTAATTTAAAAGGCCAGGCCATCGCATTAGGTTTAGAACACCAGTTTCCTGAGATCACCAAAATGTACGCTGAGGTAAATGAGCTTTTTGGTGATATCATTAAAGTTACACCGAGTTCTAAAGTAGTTGGCGATATGGCCCAGTACCTAATCAGCAATGGCTATAGCATTCAGGATGTGATGGAAAAGGGCGATACGATTTCCTTCCCCGATTCAGTGATCAGTTTTTTCAGGGGCGATTTAGGACAACCGCCCGGAGGTTTCCCGAAGGATGTTCAGAAAATTGTGTTGAAAGATCAGAAACCTTATACAGACAGGCCCAATGCCCATCTAGAACCCATTGATTTTGAGAAGGGTTTTGCGAGCTTTAAGAATAAATACCAAAAAGGGATGGGACGCGAATTGCACATCACAGATTTCCTTTCCTATAAACTATATCCCAGGGTGTTTGAGAATGCCTACGAAAAGCATCTTAAATACGGCAACATCATGAATATCCCTACGAAGAATTTCTTCTACGGGATGGAGGTTGGCGAGGAGATCATGGTACAGCTGGACAGAGGCAAAGATGTGCTTATTTCTTTAATGCTCCTGGGCCAACCCGATGATGCAGGGAATGTGAGTGTCTACTTTAAGGTGAACGGTCAATTGAGAAATGTAATGGTACGTGATCAATCGATCAAAGTAGACAAGGAGGAGAATGTAAAGGCCGATCCCGCAGATCCAAAACAGATAGGCGCCCCCTTGCAGGGCCTTCTATCCAACGTATTGGTAAAAAGAGGAGAAGAGATCGCAAAGAATCAGCCTTTGTTTGTTATCGAGGCAATGAAGATGGAAACTACGGTTACGGCCAATGAAGAGGGAATTGTTGGGAAAATTCAATTAAAAGGAGGAACCCTGGTTAATACGGACGACCTCGTGCTCATAATGAAATGAGTTAATTAGTTGATGCGTTGATGCGTTGATGCGTTGATGCGTTGCTTGTCCTCCGTAGCCTTGAGGCGTAGGAGGGATGTGTTGATTTGGTTTTATTAATTAAAAAATATTTTGAGAGTTGTATCACAAAGCCTCACAAAGGAGCGCAAAGGATCACAGAGCTTCCGGCCAAAAATCTCTACTAACCTTAGCGATCCTTCGTGTGACAATCTTCTAATCCCAAAATGTTTCATCACACTCATCCATACGAACCGTTTTTATTTCCGGAAGCTACCAAGTTGATCGTGGGAACCCTCCCCCCTCCCAGGTTTACTACCAGAGAATTTAAAGAAGGCGATGTAGATTTCTGTTATGGCAGCCGGGACGGGCAACTCTGGCCAATCCTGGACCGGCTCTTCAACCTTAATTTGCTCTATGAGACTTCAGAAAGGGCCATACAGCAACGCAAGGATTTCCTGGTAAATAGAAAAATTGGCATCTGTGACATTGTGGCCAGCGCCAGAAGAAAAAAGATAGACGCCACCGACCTGGGTATGGACCAGGTTCAACTCAGGGATCTTATCGGTATATTAAAGGAATATCCAAAAGTTCAAACACTGTTATTTACCGGGGGCAACAGCAAGAACGGCCCTGAATATTTCTTCCGTAGGCTCTTAAAAGATCACGGCATTAAATACAATCTTGTTTCCGGGGATGTGCCACGCAGGCACAGTTTTGTTTTGAAGAACGATGATGCACTTCAGGGTCTGCGAAAAATTACCACGGTATCACTCACTGCGCCATCAGGCTCAGCAAACAGGGCGGTGGGCAGCATGAAGGAATACCAGGAGATCAAATCGCGTCAACCGGACTTTAATACCCTCGATTTCAGGGTAAATCAATATCAGCCGTATTTCTAAGCTTCTCTTAAAAGCTTTGGTTCATAAAAATTAGCTGCCGGGCACTATCGCGGTAAGGGCGTACTCAGAATTCCGTACAAGGCCTTCAAACCATAAGCGATCTGACCAATCTTCAGATTTTCATTCGGACTGTGTTGATTGTTGTCCGGATTGACCATGGGGATTAGAAATGCCGGTATTTGAAGCTCATTTACGAATGGTGCAATGGGCACGGTACCGCCCGCTATACGGATATGGACCACCTCGGTGTTGAAGTTATTTTGAAGTACTTCAGAAAGGTAAATGCCATACGGATTATTTAACTCGGTTCTAAAGGCATCTGTGACGCCAGCTTCGGTGACCTTGATGACTTTGTCGTGCTGCATGCGCTCTTCCCTGCTGGGCTCTTGATCTGTAATGTAAAAACCCTGGGATCGGATGTGATCCTTTACCAATTGTTTTAACCGGTTACCGTCGCTCTCAGGCACCAGCCTCAGATCCAGTTCAGCGGTTGCTGTGGCAGGAACAATGGTCCTGACCTGTTTTCCAATCCATCCGGAACCAAGGCCACGTATGTTCAAAGATGGATACTGTAGTGATTCCTGGTAATTGGCACCTACTTTCTCAGGAGTCTTGATTGCCAGATGGCTGTGAATACTCTCAGGCTTGTCGGGAACACTCGCCAAAACCTGCCGGACATCGTCGTCCAGGCTGATCCCCTTATAATAACCATTAATGGTAACTCTCCCTTCCGTATCCTTCATGCTGGCTAGAAGTTGCGCCAATTGAAATCCCGGATTTGGGGCATAATTTCCATAATGGCCACTGTGCTGCGGCATCAGTGGGCCGTAAGTGGTAAGTGTCATGGTGGTTATTCCGCGGCAGCCGTATACGATGGTAGGCTGGTTGGAAGGATGCACCGGGCCATCGGCAATCAGCAGGAAATCTGCCTCCAGTAGTTCTCGGTAATCCTTTACGGCCTTTGGCAGCGGATCACTGCCCTTTTCTTCCTGGCCATCAAGAATTACCTTGATATTGAAAGGAATTTCTATCTGGTTTTCCTGAAGCATATCAAGGGCGTTCAGAAACATGATTATAGGACCCTTGTCATCAGAAACAGACCTGCCAAACAATCTCCAGTCGTAATTAATGTCCTCATTCAACTGGTCGAAAGATTCGTTTTTCCAAGTACTACCGTCATAAGATTTCAAAACTACCTGGTACGGATTCTTCTGATCCCACTGCGACGGATCAACAGATTGCCCGTCAAAATGCATGTAGAAAAGTATGGTGGGCTTCTCATCTTCCATAGGTCTGGCCGCAAAGAACAAGGGTAATTCCTCGGTAGGTAGGACCGAAGAGTTAAATCCACGTTCGTTGAACTGCTGTGTCAGCCAGGTGATATTTCGATTAATATCGGCTGGTTCCAGGGCGTCGTTAGGTATGGCGATAAATTCTCTCAAATCCTCAATAGAGCTGGCGACAAATGATTTGATCTGCGCTTCTTCCTGGGCGGATGCTGAGAGGACTATGATGGTGCAGACGATCAGAAAGAAATTTCTCATCGATGAATCTTTTTAGAATTAAGAGGCTAAAACTAGCGAATTCTTTTAATAAAATCAGGAATTGCGTCCACACCTTTTTCACTGAGATGCTTAATAAAGGCAGATCCTATGATAGCACCCTTCGCGTGAGCAGTGGCCTGCTGGAAAGTATGCGAATTGCTGATTCCAAAGCCAACGATCTGGGGGTTTTTCAGCTTCATTTTCTCAATCCGCTCAAAATATTCAATCTGGTCAGGGCCGAATCCCTCTTTAGCGCCGGTTGTACTTGCCGAACTAACCATATAGATAAATCCTGCCGAATGCTCATCAATCTGCCTGATTCGTTTTACACTGGTCTGAGGAGTGATCAGGAATATTTTTAACAGGCCGTAGCGGTCAAAGATCTCATTATACTCTTCAAGATAAACATCCAGGGGGAGGTCGGGGAGAATGATGCCGTCTATTCCTACCTGATTGCATTTTTGGCAAAAGGCTTCAACTCCGTATTGCAGCACCGGGTTAAAATAGCCCATCAGTATGAGGGGAATTTTTACAAATTCCCTGATTCCCTCTAACTGCTCGAACAAAAGCTCTGTTTGCATGCCGTTGTTCAGGGCAGCCGTAGAACTGGCCTGGATGGTGGGCCCGTCGGCGAGAGGGTCGCTGAATGGCAATCCAATTTCCACCAGATCAACACCTTGCTCCTCCAATTCCTTCAAGATCTTCACGGTATCATCCAACTCAGGATAGCCTGCAGTGAAATAGATAGAGAGTATTTTTTTGTCTTCAGACAGCTTTTGTTCGATTCTATTCATCATTGATTGCTGTAGTCTGGTTGCATTAGAGGTTAAAGTATTCGATATAAGTCTGCAGGTCTTTATCCC
>JBPEXP010000002.1:0-2338 GCA_052031475.1 Flavobacteriaceae bacterium
TTGAGCCTATCGCATAAATTGGCTGTTCGCCGGTCTTGCCACACAACAGCCTTGTGTATTGGCTCTCCCGTATTTTTGTCCCATACAACTATAGTTTCCCGCTGGTTAGTTATCCCGATTCCTGCAATTGCTTCAGCACTTGCTCCTGCTTCCTTTACCGCCTGTTCCGCAACCTGTTTCTGGGTATCCCAGATTTCCAGGGCATCGTGTTCTACCCAACCCGGTTTTGGAAAATGCTGGGTGAATTCTTTTTGAGAAGATGATACTACACCGCCTTTTCGGTCTATTAAAAGAGCCCTGCAACTCGTCGTGCCCTGGTCCAGGGCCAAGATATATTTTTCCATGTTGGTCGATAGCTTATCGCCTTAAATGTATAGTATTTGTCTTGGACTTCATAATTTAGGGGAGAGTCAACGTTTTTATGACCTATGCTATTTTCTTACGCGGAATAAATGTCAGCGGGAAAAATATTATCCCCATGGCCGGCTTGCGGGAAATACTGCATAAGAATGGGTATCCGGATGCCATAACATATATTCAAAGTGGCAATGTGATCTTGAGTTCTGAAGATCAAAGCAGTGAAAAACTGGGAGCAAATATTACCGGTCTTATACAGAAAAATCTCCGTTTGCAAGTTCCTGCCCTGGCATTAAGTAAGGATGCACTTAAATCGGTAATCACCAACAATCCTTACCACACAAAAATTTCAGAAGATGGACGTAAAGTGTATTATATGCTCCTGTTTTCTAAACCTGAAAAAGAACGAGTCAATAAGCTTGCAGCAATTAACCTCCCCGGTGAGGAATTTATCTTTGGAGATAAGGTGGTATACCTTAAAGTGGAAACCGGAATGGGAAAGGCAAAATGCAACACCAATTTCTTCGAGAAAGGTTTGGGTGTTCAAGCCACTTCCAGGAATCTGCGTACCATGGATAAATTATTGGAACTGGCCGCAGCACTTTAATTAATTTCCCGCCAATTGGGGCGAAAAACTATCTTTGCGCTGTTAGTAATGATTTTCGATAAAATTCTTAAACCGGGAACATATAAATCATTTCCCGATTCTGCTTCTGTTACCTGGCAAGCCCCCAGTAATATCGCCTTGATTAAATATTGGGGAAAAAAAGAAGGACAGATCCCCGCAAATGCATCCCTGAGTTTTACTTTAAGTAAGAGTCTTACTGAAACATCGGTCCATTTTGAGAAAAGATCGAGACCTGATGCGAGTGTCAGTTTTGATTTTTTATTCGAGGGTGAGGTTAAAGCTGATTTTAAACCAAAGTTGAATACTTTTTTTCAACGTATTCAGCCTTATCTGCCATTCGTAAATGATTATCACATGAGGATTGAGTCGGAAAACACTTTTCCGCACAGCAGTGGTATTGCATCATCAGCCAGTGGGATGGCGGCCCTGGCCCTGTGCTTAGTGGAATTCGAATCTCAATTGGATCCGGAAAACGCAGCCGACCGCAACAAGAAAGCATCATTTATCGCCAGGTTGGGATCGGGCAGTGCCTGCAGGAGTATAGAAGGGCCAATAGTCTATTGGGGTCAGCACGCGGATCTTGAAGGGAGTTCAGATTATATCGGCAATTTGTATAAGGGCGAAGTGTCTCCCGTATTTCATTCTTTTAAGGATGTTATACTTATCGTTGAAGAAGGTCAAAAGATGGTAAGTAGTACTGAAGGCCATAATCTTATGAATGGTCATGCTTACGCATCAAGCCGATTTCGACAAGCAGCGGATAATTTAAGTGAGTTGTTGAACATACTTGCAAGTGGAGATCTACATGCTTTTGCAGACCTGGTTGAACTTGAAGCGCTGAGTCTTCATGCGATGATGATGAGCAGTAGTCCATCTTATCTTTTAATGAAACCCAATACCCTTAATATTATTTCAAGAATAAGGGAATACAGGAAAGAATCGGGTATCCCGGTATGTTTCACCTTAGATGCGGGAGCTAATGTACATATGCTTTATCCGGGATCAGAGGATGAAAAAGTTTTGCAATTTATTAAGAACCAGTTGGTAGGATATTGCCAAAACGGGAAGTATATTTGTGATGAAGTAGGATCGGGGGCAACCAAAATACGGTGATTGATCGTATTTGAAATTATTATGCTATTTTTAATCAGCTCTAGAGCAAAGCGATGAAAGGACCACTTTTTTATTCCAAGATCCTGCTTTTTGGTGAGTATGGTATCATCAAAGATTCAAAGGGATTATCCATCCCGTACAATTTTTTCAAAGGTGCTTTAAAGAAATCTGAGGATCCTTCTCCGGAAGCCCTTAAATCCAATCAAAAATTATCGGAGTTTACAGCCTATTTAGAGCAAA
>JBPEXP010000020.1:0-6310 GCA_052031475.1 Flavobacteriaceae bacterium
GACCACTTTATAGAATTTATTCGTCCGCTTGCTAAGGACAGCCAAATCCCACTGTTGGGTATCAGTGATCTAATGAACGGGACATCCGGGCCTCTGCCAAAGATTAACCGAGATCGGCGCGCGATGATCCTATACACCAGCGGAACGACCAGCAATCCGAAAGGGGTAGTGAGCCTTCATAAGCATATCGAGGCGCAGATAAAGACCCTCGTAGAAGCTTGGGAATGGGAGAAAGAGGATCGGATATTGAATGTGCTTCCTTTACATCACGTACACGGTATTATCAATGTGATGTCCTGTGCCCTATGGGCCGGGGCCTGCTGTGAGTTTCTGCCAAAATTTGATGCGGCAAAAGTCTGGGAGCGGATATGCTCCGGTGAATTCAGCTTGTTTATGGGCGTGCCTACGATGTATTACCGGCTCATCAGCTATTGGGAAGAACAGAATGAGACAATAAAGAAAGAAATGAGCGAGGCAGTTTCCGGACTTCGGCTGATGGTTTCGGGTTCAGCTGCATTGCCTGTTTCTGTATTGGAAAAATGGCAGGCCATCAGCGGTCATGTATTGCTGGAAAGATATGGAATGACAGAGATTGGGATGGGTCTTGGCAATCCATATCGAGGAGAGCGTCGTGCAGGATATGTAGGGATTCCATTTCCCGGTGTGGAAATTAAATTGGTAGATCATGATTTCAACGAGGTGTCGAAAGGAGAGACCGGTGAGATCCTGATCAAGGGTCCAAGTGTATTTGAGGAGTACTGGCAAAGGCCAAAGGAGACTAAGGAGGCCTTTACAAGTGATGGCTGGTTCAGAACGGGAGATATGGCTCTATTACATGAGGATTATTATAAAATATTGGGCAGGAATAGTACAGACATCATCAAATCTGGCGGTTACAAGATCTCTGCCCTGGAGATCGAGGATGTACTGCGCCAACATCCGGATATAAAGGACTGCGCCGTTGTGGGTCTGCCCGACGAGGAGTGGGGTGAGGTAGTGGCTGCCGCCATAATTTCTGAAGTGTCCATTCAAGATTTCGACTTGCTAAAAGTCTGGCTTAGCAAAAAACTGCCCGCTTATAAAGTACCCCGAAAGTTTCTTCAGCTGAATGAGCTGCCCAGAAATGTGCTGGGGAAGGTGACTAAAAACAAGTTGAAAGAGATCTTAGTCAAATAATAGTGAATGTCCTAGTTTCTTACCATGGCCAAATGTGGAATACCGTCCTCTAAGTACTCCTCCCCCACCACTTTATAGCCTAAATCTTTATAAAATTCTTGCAGATAGGACTGTGCAGAAAGTTTGATTTTCACCGTATTAAAATGCTCTGAAATGGCCTTTTGAGCGGCCAGCACTATCATCTTGCCATAGCCTTTAGAGCGCATTTCTTTTCGTACCACGATCCTGCCGATGCTTGCCGCATCAAAATAATCTCCAGGTTTAAAGACCCGGGCGTAGGCCGCTAAAACATTTCCTTCCTTACCCAGGATGTGCAAGGCCTTATGGTCTTTGCCATCCAGGTCCTGGTAGGCGCAGTCTTGTTCTACTACAAAGACATCAGCTCTTAAGGCAAGAAGATCATAGAGTTCTTTATTGCTTAGATCATCAAATGATTTAACCACGGTTCTCATAGATCAGTCCTGAACAATTACCGTCTTGCTGTCGCATTTTCCGTATTCCGGTTGGATATTGACGTGATTGATACCGAATTTATCATAGACCTCCGCCTCGATCAGATCCAGGATCTTATCAAATTCAGACAAGCTGATATCCCTGTCGAAATCTATATGAGCTTCCAAATGTACTTCATCTTCATTGAGTTGCCAGATGTGTACATGATGTACATTCTTAACTGAGTGCAATGCACCTATAGCGTCTACGATCTGCTGTACTTCAATGGTATCAGGGGTAAACAGCATCAACATCCTGGTGGAATTTTTCAGAAGATCATAGCCCATATAAATCAAATAGAAGGCGATAATAACAGTAAGCGCAGGATCCACCCAATACCATTCAAAGAACTTCATTAGTAATCCCCCTACCAAAACAGCGACGGAGGCCATCATATCTGTGAGCAAATGCAGATAGGCAGATTTCATATTCATGTTGCTCTGGGAATCTCTTCTCAAAAGCAAAACGCTGAAACCGTTGGCAAGGATTCCCAATAAGGAAAGCGCTATAACCAGGTTAGAGCCTATTTCCTGTGGATCTGCAAATCGTTTAAAAGCTTCTATGATCAATATAACTGCCACTACAATAAGGGTGGCCGAGTTGACGAAAGCCGCAATGATCTCAGCTCTTTTATAACCAAATGTCTTATTGTCTGATGCTTCTCTTTTAGCCAGTAAGTTTGCTGAATAGCTAATGATCAGGGAAAGGACATCACTAAAATTGTGAAGGGCATCTGACAACAGTGCAAGACTGCCAGATATGATACCGCCTACCACCTGAGACGCTGTAATGAGCACATTGAGGAAAATGGAAATTAGCAGGTTCCTTCCTTTCAGATCTTTTTGGTGATGATGATGATGTGGGTGGCCCATAGAATAGTCTGCCTTCTGCTTATATTCCTCTAATAAACGAAGTTAGCTATTTCCTGATTATTGCAGACTGACCAATATCAGAACAACTAAGAGCAGGGGATTTTTTCAACACGCCTTTCGTGTCTGCCGCCTTCAAATTTTGTGTTCAGAAAGGTCTTAACCATTTCCAGGGCTTGTGTAAGGGAAATAAATCGGGCCGGTAGGCTTAAAATATTGGCATCATTGTGTTCCCTGGCCAGTGCTGTGATCTCCTTATTCCAGCAAAGTGCAGCCCTTACACCCTGGTGTTTGTTTGCTGTCATGGATGCACCGTTGCCGCTACCACAAATAATAATACCTAATTCTACTTCTCCATTTTCTACATCGTTAGCTACCGGATGCACAAAATCCGGGTAATCCACACTGTCTGTACCATCTGTACCATGGTTGAGTACTTCAATGTTTAAGGACTTCAACAGGCCAACAACAGCCAGTTTGTATTCCGTTCCCGCGTGGTCATTACCTATTGCAATTTTCATAGCCTACGTATTTGTATTCCTACAAATTTACAAATCCTGAGGTTATTTAAATGCTAAATACTTATTAACAAAGCTCAGACTAGTAGTTTGTCAAAAAGCTGACAATTAAGCATTTGATTAATCATTGGTTTGTTGAAATTCGGATAACAATTTTTTAAGATTAAGTTTTCATTTCAGCTCAATTTTTTCCATTAAGCAAGGAAATTGTAAAATGAAATTTTATTTATAAAAAATTGAATTGATGAAGTTGACATATTTCAACACTATATCAACACAATATTCAGAAAAATTTATTGAAAATTAGTTGTTGAAACAGCTTATGAAAAGAAGTTCATAACGCGATTAACTAGCTGATTTTTAAGAGGACGATTACTGTATAAAATGTGCACAAAAAATTAATTCTGTTCAAAGCAAGTTTTGCGTCAAAATTTTATGCTGTAAATCCACAAGCAATAATCATTAAAAAAAATCAATTTTATAAAAAGAGTATAATTATTATATATATACCAATTGTTGATAACCATCATTTAATGAAAGTCAACGGATTATAATTCGTAATTTCGGCCCACAAAAAATTGTGAATGTCTAAACGAAAGAAGAGAGCAAAAAGTCACCGTAAGAATGAAATCACTAAAGGTATATTTACCGTACTTGAAGCAGAACCCAAGAAAAGCTTTAACTACAAGCAAATAGCTTCTAAACTTAGGATTTCTGACACCGAGGGACGTAATCTGCTCATTAAACGCCTAGGCCAGCTCAAAGATAAAAAGCGTATAAAGGAAGAGGACCGAGGCAAATATCAGGCAATACATACTAAAACCATTTATACAGGCATTGTAGATCTGATGCCAAGAGGTTATGCCTATGTGATTATAGACGATATTCAAAAGGATCCGGTCATTCCGTTTAGTAAGCTAAATAAGGCGTTTCACGGGGACCAGGTAGAAGTATATGTCTATTCAAAAAAGAATTCAAAGAGGCAGGAGGCTGAGGTAGTAAGAATTATTAAAAGGCGAAGAGACAGATTTGTGGGTATAATTGAAATTCACAAAACCTTTGCATTTGTCAGACCTACAGATTCCAGAATGTATACAGATTTCTTTGTGTCATTGGAAGAAACCAAAGGTGCAAAACACGGCGAAAAAGTGTTGGTGGAAATGCAGCAATGGCCAGATGACGCCGCGTCACCCTTTGGAAAGGTAGTTGAGGTTCTTGGCATTCCGGGAGAGCATCACACTGAGATCCATGCAATTTTAGCCGAATACGGACTCCCCTATGAATTTCCTTTTGAAGTATCTCAATATGCCGACAAGTTGGATACCAGCATTCAAAGCAGTGAGATCAAGAAAAGAAGGGATTTCAGAGAGATCCTGACCTTCACCATAGATCCGGCAGATGCGAAGGATTTTGACGATGCCCTGTCATTTGAAACACTTGCCAATGGCAACTATCAGGTTGGTATTCATATAGCCGATGTATCTCATTATGTAAAGCCCAATACTATTTTGGAAGATGAGGCTTATGAAAGGGCAACATCAGTCTATCTGGTAGACAGGGTAGTGCCCATGTTGCCGGAAGTGCTATCCAACGAGGCCTGTTCGCTGAGACCTAATGAGGAGAAATACACTTTTTCCGCAGTATTTGAACTAAACGATAAAGCGGAAGTACTCAAAAGCTGGTTTGGCCGAACGGTAATTAATTCCAATGAACGTTTTGCTTACGAGGAGGCCCAGCATATCATCGAGACAGCAGAAGGGAAAATACCCCAGGATATCTCAATACGGGGTGAGGCCTATCAGGTTTCAGAAGAAATTGTTGAAGCTGTTCGCACACTGGATAAGCTTGCCAAAGTAATGAGAGAGAAAAGAATGAGCAAAGGAGCTATTTCTTTTGATAAAGTGGAGGTTAAATTTCATCTGGATAAGGAAAACAGTCCGGTTGGTGTATTTTTCAAGGAAACTAAAGATGCTAATAAACTCATTGAAGAATTTATGTTGCTGGCCAACAGATCAGTTGCAGCCTTTATTGGCCGTGCCAAACCTGAGAAGACTTTTGTATACAGGATACACGATGAGCCGGATGAAGAGAAGTTGATGGCTTTAAACGGGATTATAAGCAGATTTGGTCATCGACTGGATTTGCGCAACAGGAATACTATCAATAGCTCCCTGAATAAATTACTGGAGGATGTAAAAGGGCAGAAAGAACAGAATCTGGTAGATACCCTGGCCATACGCAGCATGAGCAAAGCGATCTATTCTACTGAAAATATTGGCCACTATGGATTAGCCTTCGATTATTACACACACTTTACCTCTCCCATCAGACGTTATCCTGATATCATGGTTCACAGACTTTTGCAGCACTATCTGGACGGGGGCAAATCACCCAAAGCGGACCACTATGAAGAACAGTGCAAGCATGCATCCGACATGGAAAACCTGGCAGCCAATGCCGAAAGAGATTCCATCAAATACATGCAGATCAAGTTTATGCAGAAGCATATGGACCGAGAGTTCATAGGAGTGATTTCAGGGGTGACCGAGTGGGGAATGTACGTGGAGATCATTGAAAATAAATGTGAAGGTATGGTTAGGATTAGGGATTTAAAAGATGATTATTATACCTTTGATGAAGCAACTTATGCTTTGGTAGGCGAGCGGAAGAAAAAAAGTTATCAACTGGGCGAGGAAGTAGTCGTCATGGTAAAGGATACGGATCTGGTCAAACGACACTTAGATTTTAGCTTGATAAGAAAACGCGATCAGAGCAGTTGATTAAGGCATTTTTTATTATTTTATTGTACGAATTATCTTAAAAACGGCCTAATGAATAAGTGGAAATGCTACCTGGTTCTACTCTTAGGTCTTCAATTGGCCAGCGCTCAGGGCGACAAGATTACGGTAGAATTACAACCTTTTACGATAGTCAAGGCCTTTGACGGTATTTCCGTCAATCTCATAAAATCCAACGAAAACAAGGCGGTCATTCGCGGGGCCAACACCAAACAGGTTGCCGTGGTGAACAAGGAGGGCGAGTTAAAGCTGAGGATGGAGGTAACAAAAATGTTCAGCGGCTACCGCACTTTTGTTGACCTTTATTTTACCGAACCTCTCATAGTTATTGATGTCAATGAGGATGCCAGGATAACCTCTGAGCAGACAATCAGGCAGGACGTTCTTGAATTAAAAGCTCAGGAAGGAGGAGAATTAATTGTCAATGCAGAAGTAGAACAGATGCTAATTAAGTCTG
>JBPEXP010000200.1:0-26864 GCA_052031475.1 Flavobacteriaceae bacterium
GAGTATAACATCGGCAATGGAAGTGATATAAAGCCATAAGTATTCCACGTTGCTAAACATGATTCGCTGCGGTCTGGTCAAGGAAGATAGACATTAAATAAGACCCGTCAAAAGAGAAAAATCAGATCAAAATTGGTACTGACTATATATGACGTGTAAACATCTGTTCCAAATAGAATTTTATTCTAAGACATCTACCCAGCATTAAAAGAAAATCTGGCCTGCGATTATGCAAGCCAGATATTCATTATAATTTACGGGCGGGTTTAATTGCTCTTGGGGATCATTCCCTGAATTTGTTCCTCCAGCGTACTAAGACTCCAATCGCCCGGTATCTGGCTGGGTGGATACTCCTTTAAGGTGTTCAGGAAGTTCATCGCGTACATCTGCATGGCTCCCAGGGCAAATGCGCGATCTATATACCAATCCCAATAGGTGTTGGAACCTTCGAGCGCCTTCTCAAAAGGGTCTCTTCTAAGGTGGAAGAGGTATGGTCCTCTTAGTTTAACAAACGGCTCGAACCACAAGGCCAGCTGATTGGCCCGCTGTACCTGGAACAAGGCCTTCCACGGACCGTAACGCAAGGCAGATATTTCACCTCCGTCATTGACGTAAATAAATCCTTTCCTCGCTGATTCTTCCGACTGACCGGTTAGATAATCAAGCTGATTGACCCCGTCTATGTAATTCTTGTAATTACGACCGTTAAGACTTACTCCTTTTTTAAGCTGCTCAACGATTTTTTCATTGCCACCGATGGCTGCAAAAGTTGGAAGCCAGTCTTCGTGTGCTACAATACCATTTAGAGTCACGTCTTTTGGAAATTTTCCGGGCCACTTGATGAAGGCAGGCACCCTGTAGGCCCCTTCCCAGCTGCTGTTCTTCTCACCGTGGAATGGTGTGGTTCCTGCGTCGGGCCATGTGTTGTAATGCGGACCATTATCCGTGGAATAAAGGACGACAGTATTATCTGCGATACCCAGTTCGTCCAGGTAGTCCAGTAATTGTCCTACGTGCATATCGTGCTCTAACATCCCATCGGTATATTCGTCATTACCCGGGTGTCTTCTTTCTTCTTTAACGTGCGTCCTGAAATGCATCCGTGTTCCGTTCCACCAGGTAAAGAATGGCTCACCAGCATCTACCTTTTCCTTGATAAACCTTTTGGCAGCTTCAATTGTTTCATCGTCAATACCTTCCATCCTTTTCTTGGTAAGCGGGCCGGTGTCCTCTATTCGCTGTCCGCCTTTTCCATCTGCCCAGCTGTGTATAACTCCTCTGGGGCCGAAAACTTCTTCGAATTTTTTACCATTGGCCAGTACCATGCCTGTAGGATAATCTTCATTTTCCGGTTCTTCCTCCGCGTTCAGGTGGTACAGATTACCAAAAAATTCATCCCAGCCGTGCATGGTTGGCAGGTGTTCGTCCAGATCGCCCTGGTGGTTCTTCCCAAACTGACCTGTGGCATAACCCAGGGTTTTCATCACAGTGGCGATGGTCACATCGCTTTTCTGCCAGCCCTGGGGTGCTCCTGGCATACCCACTTTGGTCATACCGGTTCTGACAGGTACATTACCGCCCAAAAATGCAGCCCTGCCGGCCGTACAACTCTGTTGGGCATAGTAGTCTGTAAAAGCAATCCCTTCATTGGCAATCCTGTCGATATTAGGAGTGCGATATCCCATCATCCCGTGATTGTTATGGCTGATGTTCCAAAAGCCCACATCATCACCCCAGATTACCAGGATATTGGGTTTTTCCTGGGCGAACAGCACAGGGGTGCACAGCAGGAACATTGATAGATAAAGAAGTTTCTTCATAATATTAGTTTTGATGATTATTTGATATAAAAAGAAGACGCCGCCTCCATTGAACAGAGCCCATTAAAAGCAAACATCGCTATTGATAATATCTTGATTAACAGCTAACCGGAGCGGGAATGAATCGTTAGCCATCCATGAAAAATAATTCAAAAAATTCAATTAATAAAAACCCTGTACATTATTTTATTGTTAGGAAGCCTCCTCAGGTGAACTCACCCAATAGGTATAGAGCTGATAGACCACGGCCAGCACTACGGGTCCTACAAAAAGGCCAACAATTCCATGTAACAACAGTCCGCCCAGGGCTCCGATCAGTATTACAACCATCGGCGTCTTCAGACCCTGACCCAGAAGCATGGGTTTGAGGAAATTCTCTGAAAAGGAAACCAACAGCACATAAACGGCAAAAATGGTGGCATAGGTAGGTTCGGCGATGGAAAATGCCACCACAATGGCTGGGATAAATACCAATAAGCCCGGGATCTGTACCACGGCAAAGACAAAAACGGCCAGAGCCCAAAGGCCCGAGGCAGGCAAGCCAATCAATTGAAATCCTAGAAAAGCAAGAACCGCCTGGATCAGGGCAACTACAAGAATTCCTTTAACCACGCTTCTTATGGTGTCTCTGCACATGGTCACAATTTCTTTTCCATCGGTACCCAGCAGTTTTCGATACAATTCAACAGCAGCGTCGTATCCGTAACGCGCATTGTACATCAGTATCAGGGATATAAGCAATGCCAGGATGAAGGCACCCAGAGCGCCCAGAAATCCGGTAACTCCTGAAAGCAGATTTCCTCCTGCCTCGAGTACCAGGTCTTTATGTTCGATAATGTATGTTTCCAGATTATTAGAAATCTCCAGCCATTCGGTATAGAGATCCTCCCCGATAAGCGGCCAGGATTTCACATCTTCCCTGGGTTGAGGTACTTGTAGGGTATTGGTCCTCAATTTCTCGGCGGTGGTCCTGGTTGTCTTGATCAGCGAAACCACTACCAGATAAGTGGGTACAATTAACAGCGCCACAGCTACGATACCGAAAATAAAGGTGACCAATTTTTTGCGCTTGACACCTATTTTGATGGTCATCCATTTAAAGACCGGGTATATGGCCACGGCAATGATGATGGCCCATACAAGAATGACCAGAAACGGCCTGATGATCAGAAAACACCATCCAAGAACCAGCAGCAAAAGTAAAATGCGCAACAGGGATGTGATGGAGATTTTCTGCATGAGGTTTATTGGCTGAATGCTTTCACTATTTCTTCCACATACTTTTCAGCGGTTTTATATGCGTCTTTTGGATCGGAAAGGCTTGTGGTTACCACAAAGACCAGCTGATGTTCCTCTGGCTCGTCCAAATTATAACCAACGGTTTCCAGTATGTAAGTTGTAGAAGTGGTGGTTCTGGAGCCGGTAGGTATGTAACCGCCGAATGAACTGTAATAGGGCCCGTAAGCATAAGGATGCCTGTAATAGTTATAAAATCCCCCGTAATAGCCAGGATATCCGTAGGAGGCCCCTACATAGACCCCGGTGTTTTCAGTCCGTGTGGTTTGCTTTTCATCTTTGACTGTAGTAATAATGATGCCGTTATAGCCCTCGCTTTCCAGGATGCTGGCAATCATTTCTTCCCGTTCCTTGCTCATTTCCTGATCGGTGTCGATCTTGGGAAATTTCTTAAAACTCTCCGTGGCCTTGATCCCGTCTTTCCGGATCTCATTGGCTATGGCCTCTTCAAAGGCGATACGGGCACTATTGTCTGCTGTCCTTGCAAAGACCAGCACATTTTTGTCATTGAATTTTTCAATGCTTTCAGGATCTCCTTTCCAGGCATCCATCACCTTAACACTGGAACAGGATAGAATTAAAAAAGAGGTCAGGACAACTAGGGTCAGGGTTTTTCTCATCGGTTGGTTTTTAAAATTGATTTTGATAAGTCCGAAATCTACAAAAAAAGTACTTATTACGGGATGGTTAATAAATCATATTCCCAGCCGGAATCCCAGGAAAAGCCTCAGTCCGTCATCGGAATTAAATAGACCCAGGTTGGCACTTATCAGGTCTGCGGCATTCACAAAGAATCCGCCACCTGCCGAAGTGTTCCAGATATTCCTGTTGAAAGAAGGGTCCAGCACTCTGTCACTGTCTACCCAAACACGGCCCACATCAAATCCGCCAAACAAGCCAACCTCCACCGGTAATATGGAAGTCTTGTATCGCCTGAAATTAAATAGTAGGTCTGAACTCTGGTAAAATGAATTTTTGCCGGCAAAGCGCTGATTTCTAAACCCTCTTAATCCGTCATTCCCTCCGATATTGGCAGCCTGGTAGAATTCAAAGTCATCGTCAAAATTCAAATGGGCTTTGGAGGTCGTACGCAATACCAGCCTGCCACTGGGCACCACTTTATGGTAAAAGGTCACTTCCGGGATCATAAAACCGAATGCGTTGGAATTGTCCAAATTCCAAGTATAACCCCCTTCCAGTGAAAATAATATTCCTAACGTGGGAAATGCCGGGTTGTCCAAACGCGCGTAGGAATACTTAGTTTTGGCACTGAGAAACTTACTGTCTGTATCAAAAGGGAAAGTGCTGATATAATCTTCAATAAATCGTCCTTCAGTCTCCTCTACATCAAAAGTTTCATAATCGAGTCCTACTTCAAAACGGCCCCCGTTCTGTCCTTTTTTTACCAAACCGGCATAGCCGCCAAAAGTACCGATCTTGACCCGGTTGTAGTCCAGGTCAAAATTATCCGGGTCATCTGCTTCAGGGTTTGGTGAAGAATTTCCAAATCCGAAGAAATTGATCGCAAAATTAGGACTGGTGAACCTAGCCCTGACTGCCAGGTTCCACTGACCTACCACATGGGCAAATTCACCAATATAACCCAGGTCAAACCCTCCAGTAGCCGTGTAAACAGACGCCCCAACTCTGTGACTGGCTGTAAACTCGTTGCGCTCAAAGCCATAGACGGTATATGTGTTCAACAGTCCGACCCTGATACCGTCATCCGGATTGAAGCCCAGAAGAGGAAGGAGAATATTGCTGTTGTATGCAGGCTTCTTGTAATCGTAAATATTGGTCTCATAGTCGTTCCTGAGGTGCTTCTGACCCTTATCGGTGATAAATGTATTCGGTTTGGTTCGGAAGTCGTAAATGTGAATTCGCGCACCGTTCTCCACATCATAGCGGTCATTATTCATACCTCCTACCAGGCGGACCTTCATCATCCGGTCCCCATCTCCGGTAACCTTAAAATAGTCATCGTCGTCCAGGCCGTAAATCCAGATCTCCCTGGTGACATCCCGGTCGTAGGTCCTTTCGTGGATCAGATCTGCTTTTTTATCATCCTTAATGCGGTAGGCGGTTACCTTAGTCTTACCGAATGGCATACGCTCTATGTCAAACCAATCATCCTTATCCGTACCCGTAATGACGGCATATTTGCTTACTACTTCGTAATAAGACTCCACCAGTCTTTCGAGATTGGCCCTGCGCCCGCGAAGTTTTCGCTTGATCTCTTCCATAGAGGCATCCTGGACCTCAGGCGGCAGCTTGGCAAAAGCCCTGTCAATCACTTCATCGGTCATTTGGGAGCTTACATATCGCGCCTGTTCTAACCAATCATTGCGGTCTGATTCCTGGATGAGGGCTACGTCAACAATATACGGGTTGAAGTTGCTGTATCGTATATCCTTGATATCTACATCATATGCGTTGAGCAGTCGGGTGGGCTGTGCCAGGGTTGTTGCCACACCCAGCATAAATCCGTCGTTCATGATCGAGAAAGCCTGGTCGCGGTCCCTGGGCATAGGCCTGTATATTTTTCTATCACCTTCTTTAAATTCGGCCCAACGCCACTGATCCTGGTGACGGTCCCAATCCCCGATTAATATGTCGAAAACCCCGGCCTTCACATAGGCTTCCTCATCAATGATATTTTCTTCATCTTCCCTGAGTTCACTAAATAGGTCATAGGTACTGATCAACTCGTTGGAATAGCCAAAACTTTCCTTATCTCCGTGGTTATCGCCCGCCCTTTCTTCGATCATATAGAGGGTATTCCCGAACTCATTGTTAAAATGTCCCAGGGCGTTTTGTTTAGGTACATAATACAACGTGGGATTCAGATGATAGACACCAACGGCTCTGGAAAGGTCGCCGATAATAAATGGGGTATAGGGATGAGATCCGGTAAATACATCGCCAACCAGGGATGCAGTCTTGGTGCCTTCAAATTCTCCGCGAATGTACTGTTCTTTAAATGCCACGGACTGAATGTAAAGCTCCGCATCCTTCCGAAGCGCTCTCATGATATATTCCTGGCCTTGGTCATTCTCCAATCTGAGGGATACAGATTGATGGCCTCCTCCTTTACGAACTGGTTTTAATCCGCCGTAAAGCGTATCCAGGTTTACCACCGGAACCTCTACTTCCCTGCTGAATAATTCCCTGTAACGCTCCCCCCACAGCCACTTATAGAAATTAGATTTATCGGTTTCCTCCTTGGTGTAAATTGAAGCTTTTGTTGTGGCAGGAAAATTATCTTCGAACTCTGGAACATTAAGCTGTTCAGCCTCCAGCACAGAGCTTTCAAAGACTACTTTGTCTTCCCAGGCAGAAAAAAACTGCACGTATGATGACCCATCGGCAAATACATCTAATCTGGCAAAACCAGGTGTGCCATAAGAAAATTGGCCCCCATAGACATTTCTTGTAGCCGACGTTTTGGCCCCAGAACCGCTCACAATCTGGTGCAAATTCTCCTCTATCAGATATTGTAAACTGTGTTCATGTCCGGAAACAAAAATGACCTTATCATTTTCCTGGGCAAGGGTAACGATTCGTTTTTGCAACTCCTCGTAACGATTGTGCTTTAAGTCTGCCGGTGAACCTCCGCTTGTTTTCAACAAAAGATTTTTTGCAGTACCCAAAATTGGCAATGGAAGTAAATGAGATTTGAATGAATACTGCCCGCCGTGGGGGCCGTTGGTAAACATTGGGTGGTGAATGGCCACAATAGTTGTTTTGCCTCTGGCCTTTTTGATCTCACTCTCAAATTCTTCAAAGAATCGGGCGCGGCTTCGCATTTCACAATCGTCATTGATATCCGGATGCTTATCCCAGTTGGTAATAAACCATTCAGAATCTACAAGAAGTAATACGATATCATCACCGATCTCTTCCTTTTCAAGAGGGCAGCCATCTTCTGGCAGAAAACTGTTTTTTCCCAAAATATTTTCCACATAGCGTTCCTGCCTCTTCAGACCGTCAAGACCGCTGTACCAATCGTGGTTTCCGGGAATGAATATGGAGCGACCTTTAAACTTTTTGGCGATACCGGTCTGTACATCCAGCTGATGCTTGGACCATTCATAATTCGGGTGGTTCTCAGGCACCAGGCCACGCTGGTAGACATTGTCTCCGAGGAAAATCAGGGTGCTGTTCTCGGGGGCATCCACTATTTCCTTTTCAAGTGCGCTGAGTGCGAGAGACTTGGAACCCAATTCGGATGCTCCTGCGTCGCCTATGAGATAGAAACTGTGAACCAGCTCAGCGGTGGGTCGGTTAGGCTGCCATTGTTCGTTCTTGTACTGGGCCTTATAGGTGGCACAAGATGCGAGAAAGATTACCATCACAAGACAAATGGACCATGGCCGGGCTAGTGTCTTCATTTTTAAAGTATAAGTTGTTAATTGTTGAGAATGGGATGATCAAGTTAGGGAAATTACATCAATAAAGAACTATCGGTATTAGGGTTGTCGTGAAGACTGCTTCCAAATTACTTTCAGCTGCTTTTATTATAATTCATCAGAAATTTTCCCACGATGATAGCTGTGACAAAAACCGTGTAAAAATTGCCGATAAGTCCCAGTACTACTACCAGGGATTTAGTCAGGGAAGTTAAAGGTACCATATCGCCATAGCCTATGGTAAGCAAGGATATAAAGCTGAAATACAAAAAATTATCAAATCTGGTTATATCCTGGACAATACCCGAAAAGGAACCGGGTGCTAATCCCTCGATGGCCATAAAGAGAAAAGAGGCCAGAAACCCTATAAAGATATAACCGCAAAAGACTGCTGCCAGGATTTCCCGGCCTATTTTCTCTGCCTTGAAGATATCTTTGTAGACCCGTACCGAGATCGAAACAAAGAAAACGACAAATAAAATTCCCAAGATACTTTCAAAAAGCGGTATAGGAGTTAACAGCTCAATAAAAAGCAAAGCAATGAGGGAGATGCCTAAAAGTTTGATGATAAGATTTCGAAAGCCTTTACCAGAGCTCACTACTACAAGACCGGCCAAAATATTGAATGACATGATCGTTGCATAGAACAGCTCATAGGCTTTGCTTCCCGAAGGTACAGGAAGGGAAAAAATAATTGCCACGCTACTGATGAGCAACAAGCTGTATTTGAAAGGTTCCAGCCTATGTAGTAAAGGATTCCCCATTGGATAATTTTCAGTTGGTTTGCAGACTATTCAGATGCGGCAACAAGTTAATAAAAATGCTAAATAGCTTAGAAAATATACTGCTGCCTTATAGCTTAAAGTGCTCTTACCGATCCAAATTATTCGGACATTAGAAGCTTAAAATTTTGTAATTTGGAGCCTTAATTCTCATCTATGTCTGCAATTGTAGAAAGCGCTGAAAAATACGCCTCTGAGCTGTTGGCGAAGCAGTTGGATCCTGCATATAAATACCACAATTTAAAACACACCCAGCGGGTTGTAAAAAGTACCGGAGTTCTGATCAGTGCCCATGATTTAAATGATGAGGAGACAGAATTACTGTTACTTGCAGCCTGGTTGCACGACATTGGATATACAAAGGGTTCAGAACAGCACGAGGAAAAGGGGAGTGCCATGGCCGCTGACTTCCTCAAAAAGGAAGGTTATCCCGAAGAGCGGATCAAAAAGGTGCGCGACCTGATCATGGCCACCAAGCGCTACTACGAGCCTGCCAACCAGCTGGAAAAGATCATCAGGGATGCGGATGCGTCACATTTTGCCAAAAAATCCTATATGCAGACCTGTGAAATGCTGCGCGAAGAACTAAATATGCTGGGGATTGCTCAGTATTCCACCCAGGATTGGTTAAAAGCTAATCTGAGCATGCTTCAGGATGAACACAGTTATTATACAGAGTTCGCCAAAGAGAACTGGCAGGAAGGAAAGGAGAAGAACATAGAGCTCCTGAAAAAAGAACGCAAGCTTGCCAAAAAGATCGCTCACAAAGAAAAACTAAAGGCCAAAATAAAAAGTGAGGATCCTGATCGGGGAGTACAGACACTATTCAGGGTTACTCTAAGGAATCACCTGACCTTAAGTGACATTGCAGACACTAAATCCAATATCCTTTTGTCTGTCAATGCCATCATCCTTTCAGTAGTGCTGGCCAACCTCATCCCCAAGCTAGACAATCCCACCAACTTCTATCTGATCTGGCCAACGGCCGTCTTCCTTGTTTTCACGGTTACAACCATGGTTTTGGCAGTCATAGCCACAAGGCCTAACGTAACCAGGGGGGAATTTACCAGGGAGGATGTGGAACAAAAACGTGTTAATCTGCTCTTTTTCGGAAATTTCCACCAGATGAAGCTCAACGAATACGAATGGGCCATACAGGAATTGATCAAAGACAAAGATTACGTCTACTCTTCGCTCACAAAAGATCTCTATTTCCTGGGTTTGGTGCTCAACAGAAAATACAAGATCCTGAGATGGACATATACCACCTTTATCATAGGAATTGTACTTTCTGTATTTGCTTTCTGGTTGTCTTTTACGCTCTATGGCACCTCGCGATCACTTGATGACCTGGTTATGCTATCAGGCTTCTAATTCCTGCATAAGGTCCTCATAGGTATAAGTCTTCTCAGACTCCTTACCTTTTGTGTAGAGGATCTCAGCCCTGATCGCCTTAAGACCGGTTACGCCCTGAAGACCTTCCAATTCGAGGATTTCGATGTTATTGGTAAAGTAGCCCTTGGCTTTTAAAAAGCTGATGTATCGCATATACTCGATCTCATCTTTTTTCTGGGAGTAGACTATGGCGAGCTTACCTTTTTGGGTAAGTCTTTCCCTTGTGCCTTTGATATAGGATTTGTCTATTCGTTTTTTGATGATCTCATAACGGGCATTATACGTACCATCAACATCAAATTGCTTCTCGTCCATCCGGAAGCGGATAGAAAGTGCTGTACTGTAAACCAGTACCAGTGAAGCGACATCGAGCTGGACCGGCAATTCCGGTTTCAGGTTGTAATACCGGTTCTCCATTTCACACATAACCTGTAATTGCCAGAGTCGCAAATTACTCAGGTAGAGCGGATTAAAGACACGATCTCCTGCAATGGAATCGCCAATATACATATTGTGCTCTATGCCGTCTGTCTTGAATCTCTCAAAGAAATGAGGAAACATTTTCTGGGCGTCTTCCTGCCTTTTATCCATCACAGCAACCAGTTTATGGTTTATCTCCATAACACTGTGATCATAGTTGCGGCGATGATCGTAATAGGTCTGTGTCTCCTCGTCAATGTCCTTCTCATAGGTTTCTATGAGACCGGCTAATTTCGGATTCGTATTCTTGAGATGGTCAAATACCGGGTTGACCTCTTCGTGTATGAAGTCGAAAATATTCTGCTCACTGCTCGAATAGATCGTATCCTTGATACTGTCTACCCAGTTGTTCACACGGAACATCAATTCCTCGTATACCGGCAGGTTCTCTTCCTGGTGCGCTGCCTTAAGGACCCCGTTGATATTGGTAAGCTGGATCATCAGATCTCGCTGTATGGCCAGATTCCTGGCATGGGAAGATTCCCTGATATCGATTTGTCCGTAGAGCGGATAAACATCCTTGAAAACTATCTCTTCAAAAGTGGGTGCCCTGCCCTGCATCTCATCGATGATGAATTTTTTGGCCTCTTCCTGGAACCTCCAGTATACAGAAGAATGGACGGAGGTGCACTCATTCTGAATAATCGCGTCGATCAGATTTTCCTCTTCGATCTTGGAACGGACTACAGCAGCTACAATATATGGCATCACATCATCCAGCTTGGAGGCATTCACCCCATTGAGGGCGCCCTTTACAGTAGAGACTATTTCGAGAATACCAAGCAATTGATTTTCGTGTGCGATAGGCGCAAAAATGGCGCTTTTAATCCCCTGTTCGTGCAAGCCCTTATACGGTGCCTGTCCCTTAGAGATCTCAAAATATTTGTCTACATCGGCAATGCTGAAATAGCTCTTGCTATTGACCAGTTTATCATAAGATCCGGCACAGAGGGCCTTCTCGCAATAGGCTGCTTCCTTTTGATTAAGAATAAAACTGTCTATCCCTTTACCGTAAACCCTTTCAAAGCGGTCCGACTTACTGTTATAGGTAGAGAATCCAACGCGCAGGTCTTTTACCCTGAAGAAGGACCTGAAAGTCTCCTGCAAATCGTCCATAAAAGTTTCGCTGCCCCGCTTATCGCTGGCAATCAACTCAGATTTGATCTCCGATATAGATTGTTCTGCGGTAACATCAAACATATTGGAGATCACAAATCCCTTGGAAATAAAACTGGCAGGGGGGATCTTGCTCTTCCACAATTCAACGTTTTCCGGACTTTCCAACAATTCATCCAGGTCTTCCTGAGTTAATTCCGGACTGTTCTCGGTGGGCAGGATCTCCATAAAATCCGCATTGTAGAGGATCCTGTAATGGTGCATAATTCCATTGGCGTCTGGGATATCATAGAAATAAGGCCTTCTGAAATCGAGCTTAAATCCGTAATAAAAGCTGAGGATCACCACACATCCCATGATATAATCAATACCATCTTCCTGGTTCCTGATTACCGGCTTAAAGTTTTTTCCCGCTTCTTTGATGATCTTTTCAAATCTTTTCGAAGTATTAAAGACGATATCGTAGTAAGGTAAAGATGCTGCCTTGATTTCGTTCTCGGTAAGCACGTCTGAAAAGGAATCCCTGAGGATGATCTTAATTACATCCTTGTGCTTCTCCAGTAAGCTTACATCGGAAAAACCTTCACGCAGGAATGGATAAGGCGCCTGGGCGTCCAGAACCTCCTTGGCCCTTTTTGCCAAAAAAGGGTCTTTACTCTTGGCCATAGCTTCATAGCGCTCCAGGAGTTTGTTAAAACTAATAAGATGCCTGAGGGGCATCTCTTTTTCTATGGTCCCCATCATATCGTAAGGCTTAGTCGGATTACTGATGATAAAGTTACAAAACATTGGAATAGTCCCCTGTTAAAGCGGTCATAAGGACTTTTTTTAGGTCGTTTAAGACATAGACGATGCTGGGGTCTTTCTATTTCCCTTTTCGGATACTTTTTTTTGAGATATTTACGTAAAATTCCGCGATGTCTTCCCATAAAAGACTTTCCAGGGCCTATCAGCGTGCCAAAGTAGTGCCTTTTGACAACCAATCGAAGTTTATCCTGTTCAGCGATTGTCACAGGGGAGACAACAGTTTTGCCGATGAGTTTGCGAATAACCGGAACATTTACTTCCACGCCCTCCGACATTACTTCAACGAAGGATTTCACTATTGTGAACTGGGTGACGGCGATGAATTATGGGAAAACATAGACTTCGCAGATTTGTTTGAAGCGCACAAGAATGTTTACCTCCTCATGAAGCAGTTCCACGAATTGGGCCGTCTGCACATGATTTACGGGAATCATGATATGGTCTATAAATATCCGGAATACGTGCGTAAACACCTCCACACCTATGAAGATCCCAAAGAGGACAAGGAGGTAGTGCTTTTTGAAGATTTGCATTTTCACGAGGCCATTATTCTAAAGCATAAGGAAAACGGTCAGGAATTGTTTCTGACCCACGGACACCAGGCTGATTTTATGAATTATCACGGCTGGCGGCTTCAGCGATTCCTTGTTCGTATCCTCTGGAAGCCTTTACAGGTGTGGGGCATAGCAGACCCTACAAGCCCGGCAAAGAATAATAAAGAACTGATCAAAGTAGAAAAGAGGATCAAGAGATGGATCCTTAACAATCAGCTTAAGATCACCGTTGCCGGCCATACGCACAGGCCCAGGTTTCCCGAACCGGGTGATATTCCTTTTTTCAACGACGGCAGCTGTGTGCATCCTCGCAGCATAACCGGTATTGAGATCGAGCAAGGTCAGATCTCCCTGATCAAATGGCAGATAGCCACCCGGGAGGACGGCATTCTGCAAATTGTTAGAATATTACTGGAAGGACCTCAAAAACTGGAGGACTACAGGCTTAATGATCATTGATCCGCAAGGACGTACCATAGAACCTGCCAATTTGATGTACGCCTGCGGATCAATATCAAACTTCTAAATACTATTGTATAATGAAGTTAATAGGTATGCTGTAAGGCACACTAACCGGTCTGCCCCGCTGTTTACCGGGTGTCATTTTTGGTAGTGACGCCACGATGCGTTGAGCTTCTTTTTCTAAAAGTTTATCCGGGCCACGTGTTCGGATGGCGTCAATTTCGCCTTTAGAATTGATGTAGAACTGAACAAAGACCCTTCCTGTGATCCCCAGTTCGAGGGCCATGGGTGGATAGCTAAATTGTTTGCGCACATGTTCCTGCACCATCTTTTGAAAGCAGGCCTTGCGCTCTTCGTTGTTGGTAGCGTCTTCGCAGCCGGGAAATATCGGTACATTTTCGATCACGGCGAAGGGTACGATAATCTCTTCTTCTTCTTCGGCTGCTTCCACATCTTCTACGGCGATAACATCATCAATAATAGCATCCTGACTGGTCTCAGTGCTCTCAATGATGGTTTCTTCGATCTCCTCGGTGTCTTCAACTACTTCTATAATTTCCGGTGCTGCCGGAGGAGCTGGTGGTGGAGGAGCTTTGATCTGCTCTGTAACAGGAATGTCTTCCTTGCTCAAATCTTCTACGGCCAATACCATATCGATAACCGTTTCGTCCGTTGGATAGGACTTATATTCCAGGGCTCGCCATGTAATAAATAATACTACTGCAAGCCCGATTACGAAATATAAACCGCTGTTTCGGTTTAAATCTGCTTGAGGGTTCTTTTTAACTTGCATGGTTCTAGGATTTTATCACTAGGAAATTACCTATCATACATGCCATATTCTATGATATTTATCAGGTTTTATTTTTTGACGATTTGGATAAAAAAACCCTGCAGCGGTCGCCACAGGGTATCTAAACATTATTGTGTTCTTACTATCTATACCTGAGAAATAATATCCGCGGAAATTTCCTCCGGTTTGGCAAAAGGATCCGAAAGCAGTACCTGATCAAAATTCACGCCTTCGATGGGCACAATGATTCCGTTTTCGTGATCCCAGTCTATTCGCCTGCCTAATTTCCAGGACAATCCGGTCATATGGGCCGCAATAGCCTCTTCAAAACCTTCCTGGATCCCGCAGCTTACCTTGCCACCGTTCCTGATGGCGCTCAGCCATTCTCTCATATGCAGGAAGGTGGAGTCTACTCTTTTACCATCAATATAGGTCCACATGAGTCCCTTATCAGCAAAGTACTGGGAAGTTGCCGAAGATACCGCGTCTGGAACATCTGCACCCGGATCGTACTGGTAAATGGGCGTCCTGGGACTCATCTTATCGGCTTCAAGCATATCCGCATACTTGGTAGATCTGCCGTCGGGCCAGATAGTTAGCCGGTTGCCCAGTTCCATGGTTCCGTCGTGTCCCATAAGGATCGTTGGCCGGTTAAAACCGTTACCCAGGGTAGCACTGTAAACAAAGGTCATACCCTTTTCCTTGCCTTCAACCTGGCTGCTTCCAGTGCTGAAGTTGGTGAACTCCATATTGGCCTGAAGCACATCCGGAACGTTTCTTCCGTCGTTGTGGGTATAGATTCCTCCGGAAGCAGTAACTGAATTAGGTATCCCCATTTTCAGTACACAGTTCAAGCGATCGTAGTCATGAGTTAACAGGTCTCCCGAAAGACCAGATCCGTAGGCCCACCATTTTCGCCATCTGAAGAAATGGTTCTTGTTAAAGGGGATCTTGGGTGCCGAACCCAGGAACATATCCCAGTCTATGGTCTCCGGACTCGCATCCTTATGTATATCGTAATTCCACGCGCCGTTATCGTCATTTCGGTTGGTATTGGTCTGGATCAGCGACACATGACCAATAACCCCTTTATCGATGATATCCTGAGCCGTTCTGAAGCTCATGGTTTGACGGTGCTGGTGTCCCACCTGAAACACTGCTTTAGAATTTTGCGCGGCATCTCTGAGTTGGTAAGTCTCCTCAACCGTATGGGTCATGGGTTTTTCCACGTATACGTTCACCCCGTTCTCCAGGGCATCGATGGCCATGGGAGCGTGCCAGTGGTCTGGCGTTGCGATAACCACCGCATCAATTTCACCACTGCGGATCATTTCCTGATGCGTCTTATAACGCTTGCACTTATTACCGTCCTTGTTAAACGATTTTAATGCTTTTTCGGCTCTTACGTCAAAAATGTCGCATACCCCCGCAAGCGTTACATTGAGTTTATCCTGGCTCATAAAATCTTTTAAAGCAGAATGCTTGGGATCTTCCTCTGCTGCCAGTCTCATATCTTCTTTCCATTCATCCGTCGCAAAACCCAGTGCCCGGCACAATTGCTCTCCCCGGATGCCAAATCCGATGATGCCCACGCGGATGGGATCACCACCTATGGCTGGAACCGTTGGCGGTAGTGAAGGTTGTATTCTAAGTTGTTCCAGGATCTCTGCCCTTTCTCGTCTTTTGGAAACCGCATTGGACGCCCCGGCCCACCATACCGCTCCCAGGATGGGAATTCCACCAAGGCCTTTGAGAACATCTCTTCTAGTCCATTTCATATCTTACGAATTATTATTGATTAGTATTGTGATTATATGATTCTGCATTTGTGTGTTATGAGGTGCTGGCTGTTGCTGCTTTTTTCTTCTTAAAGATATAGGCCAGTCCGAATGTATCACTTGTAGGAAATTTGTAAATGACCAGACAAGCCGCCAGTTCAATCAGGGTCTTGTTGACAAACCAGTAGCTGCCCTCTACGATTCCCTGAGGTAACCACGGAAAAGACGGATGGGCAAGATAATAGAGTGCCAGCAGGAAGACCGCCACCAGGGCCCCCAGCCTTTCAAAGACCCCCAGGGTCAGTGTTATACCCACCACCATAAGGGCTATCCAGTTGAGACTGTCTGCCCAGTCGATTAACGGTTCCTGGCTCATCCAAACAAAAAATGGCCGTAACGGCCCTTGAGCAGTGGCCAGATAGCCAAAAGATGTCCAATCGGGGTTATAGATCTTGATGACGCCCTCATAGAGAAAATGCCATCCGATAAATACACGCAACAAGGCTACACTATGCCTTAGTTCCCATCTGCTTTTAGTTCCAGACATGAAAAATTGATTTTAGTTTTAAATTCAGTTATTTGGTTGTACTATTTTATGAAGACACTAAGGCTAAAGGTACGAGTAATTTTTCTCCCTGACAACGGCATAGCTGTAATTACAGGCACTTTGCAGCAGATAAATTATTAATTATTCATTACTGATTATTAATTGGCCACAGTATTTCCTATCCATTCTAATATTGGCGCGTCACGTTGTAATATTATTCACTTTTATGGTCCATTTGAGCAGGCGGAAAATGCCCGAGCTGGGAAAGAATATCAATGTTATCCCATGTGATCCAAGATTCAGTGATTTTACCATCCTGTAATTTGTGAATACCTGAGAATTGAAGTTCTGCATATTTATTAGAAGGAGGGAATGGGCCCATAGGTCCTGATTGAGTACCCTTATAAACTGCCCAAAAAGCTACATAATCGCCTTCAGCTACGAGTTTAATAGTCTCTATTTCCTGATCTGGAATAGAGAGCCTGTCCTTTCTTAAAAAGTCTTTGAACTGACTCAACGATCTAACATTTACATCCGGTGTAGCAGGACAATTTCTAACGTAATCTTCTGATATGTAATCATCCATATTGTCAATATCACCTTTGCTCACTGTCTCAAAAGCTGCTCTGACAACTTCTTTATTCAACTGTTCTTGATCGCTATTTGATTCTTCACAACCAACTGATAATAAAACTAAAGTCAGGGTAAAGCAAAAGAACATGGTTTTCATCACAGTAGTTTTAGATTTTGAATTTATTCTTGATAGGGTACGATTTACATCTATTTACGCACGGCTAATATCTCGATCGCCTGGATAAACCGGTCCAGTTCTTCCGTGGTTGTGTAGACATTGGGAGTGATCCTGCAGCCATGAACACCTGCGCCGTCTATAGCCACCGTAAAAATCTGGAATTCTTCCATCAAGGCCTGTGAAAGAGTAGTTGGCGGCATATGCTCCAGTCCGATATTCCCGATGCCACAACTCCTTTGGGGTTCTTCAGGAGTATTGACCAATACTCCGGGGAGATCCCTCAGGGCTTCACTCCAGTAGCGCTGCAGGAATCGCAGACGTTTTTCCTTTCGATCCATACCGATCATCTCTAAATAATCCATCGCATCATGAATGGCCAGGTCTGTATGCACCGGGTGAGTACCTGTGTGGTTGAGCCTGAGGATGTCATCGTCTTCTTTCTCTTCGCTGGCCAACAGCGGCCAGATCTGTGGAATTTTTTCCTTGCTTACAAAGAGAATTCCAGCGCCTAAAGGTGTACTCAGCCATTTGTGAAGGCTGGAAGCATAATAGTCGCAATGAAGATCTGAAATGTTTACATGGATATGCCCGGTACAATGGGCGCCGTCTACAAGCACCTCTACCCCGTGGCTGTGGGCCATGTCACAGATCTTCCTTACAGGAAGTATCTGGCCGGTGATATTGATCATGTGGCATACCATGATCAACCTGGTATTGGAGTTGATCTGTTCCTCATAAAGGGAGACGATCTCATCGTCTGATTGAGGATGGTTGGGAATGGAGATGACCCGGTTAACCACGCCGTAGCGTTTGGCTATCATTTCAAACTGATCGATCATGGCACCGTAGTCTTGCCGCGCATAAATTGCCTCATCGCCATTTTTCCACGGATAACCCGAAATAATCATGTCCAGGGATTCTGTAGCATTCCTGGTAATGATCAACTCGTCCGAATCACATCCCAGCCACTTAGCCAATCTATCTGCCACCCTGGCTTTATTCTCCCACTGAACCGTCCTCATGTAATAAGAACCCTGGTAATTAATTTCTTTTACGTGGTCTAAAAATTTAGCGAGTGTAGGACCCGGAGCTATACAGTAGTAGCCGTTCTCCAGGTTGATATACTCCGGTTTAAGGGCATAGTCTTTTCGGATGCGCAACCAGAAATCCTCAGTCTCAGGATCCGGATAGGCCTCCGTATTATTGCGGAAGAGATCCAGGTTATAAGGCACAAATGGGCTGATCACGGCCATTTGACCCATCCTCCTTAAAAAACTGCGTTTATCCATCAGCTAGCAAAACTATCTCCTACAAGATAAATAGTTTCTGATATTTAAACCTCAAAATACTATATTTAGCTTTTCATTCTTCAACCCAACCAAATGCCTTTACTGATAGTACTTCTCGGTATTCTTCTTCTTTTCCTATTAATCGTCCGGTTTAAACTAAATGCCTTCATCACCTTTATTATCGTCTCACTATTTGTGGGGATTGCCGAAGGCATGGAACTGGAAAAAGTGGTGCAATCCATTCAAAATGGCATCGGAAACACCCTTGGATTCCTCATTTTGATCCTCGGTCTTGGTGCTATGCTGGGCAAACTTGTGGCCGACAGCGGGGCGGCCCAGCGAATTACTTCAAAGTTGGTGGAGAAATTTGGCAGAAAGAATATCCAATGGGCCGTGGTTCTTACGGGTTTCATCGTGGGTATCCCCATGTTTTATTCAGTAGGCTTTGTCATCCTGGTTCCGCTTGTCTTCACGGTAGCCGCCGCTACAGGCCTGCCGCTGCTCTATGTAGGCATACCCATGCTGGCCTCTCTATCCGTAACCCATGGTTATTTGCCGCCTCACCCGGCTCCAACAGCGATCACGGTTATGTTCGAGGCAGATTTAGGTAAAACGCTGGTCTACGGATTGGTAGTTGCTGTTCCGGCCATTATAGTGGGCGGTCCGCTCTTTGCCCGAACCATAAAAAATATCAACGCAACTCCGCTTAAGGAATTTATAAATCCCAGGGTACTAACAGACGAAGAAATGCCCGGGATGACCATCAGTATATTTACGGCACTGTTACCCATTATCCTGATCGCACTGGCCACACTAACAGAATTGCTGATTTCGGGCCCGTTCCCGCTAAAAAATATCATCCTTATTCTGGGAAATCCGGTCATAGCCATGTTGATCTCGGTCTTGGTAGCTATCTATACACTAGGGCTCGCGCGCGGACGAAAAATGTCTGAAGTCATGGAAACCGTTGCCGAATCTATCAAAGGGATTACCATGGTGTTGCTGATCATCGCCGGGGCCGGAGCATTGAAGGAAGTTCTCGTAGATAGTGGTGTGAGCGACTACATTGCCGATATGCTCAAAGGTTCTACGGTTTCACCACTTATACTGGCGTGGTTGATAGCCACAGTCATACGAGTATGCGTGGGATCTGCAACGGTGGCCGGACTCACAGCCGCAGGAATAGTGCTGCCGCTTGTGAACAGCACGTCGGTTAGTCCGGAATTGATGGTCTTGGCCATTGGCTCGGGCAGCTTGATGCTATCTCACGTGAACGACAGTGGATTCTGGCTGTTTAAAGAGTACTTTAATCTCTCTGTACGCGATACCCTGCGTACCTGGACCATCATGGAAACTACCGTGGGAGTATTAGGACTGCTGGGAGTACTGTTATTGAGTCTTTTCGTTTAATTTTACGTTGATGAATATACTTCCTTCCGAAAGGATCAAAGCTCTGGGGCTGAAACTGCCCCCCGCTCCGCCACCAGCAGGACTCTACAAGCCTGTGCTGGAGATAGAGGGCTATCTCTACATTTCCGGCCAGGGTCCTATGAAGGACGACGGAACTTACATTACCGGACGGATCGGGGATAACATGAATCTGAGCCAGGGTAAGTTGGCCGCAGAACAGGTGGGTCTCACCATGCTTGCCACCATCATAGAACATTTTGGCGATGTAGATAGAATAGAAAGATTGGTCAAGACCCTGGGTATGGTAAATTCCACACCCGATTTTGATCAGCATCCGCTTGTCATTAACGGTTTTAGTGAACTCATGGCCGATGTATTTGGAACAGATAAGGGTGTAGGTGCCCGTAGTGCGGTGGGGATGATGTTACCAGGCCAGGTTGCCGTGGAAATCGAGGCGATTTTTAAACTCCACAAATGAAAAAAGAAGAAAACTGGTATGAGCTGAAACATCCCGAAAAGGTATTCAGCCCCAGTATATTGGTCTATCCGGACCGGATCAAAGAGAACATACGGCACATGATCAATATGATCGGCGATGTGCGGAGGCTCAGGCCTCATATCAAAACCCATAAGACGGCAGAGATTATCCGGATGCAAATGGATATGGGGATTGAAAAATTTAAATGTGCTACCATAGCTGAAGCAGAATTGCTGGGTATGTGCGGTGCGCTGGATGTCTTATTGGCCATGCAGCCGGTAGGGGCCAATATCAACAGGTATCTGCAACTGACAAAGACCTTCCCGCAAACGCGTTTCTCAACCCTGGTAGACAATGAAGATTCTTTGATCAAATTTTCGGAAGTGGCCGCTGAAGAGGACTGTGTTTTCTCCCTGTTCCTCGATCTTAATACCGGGATGAACCGAACGGGAATTGAACCAGGCCGAAAAGCACTGGATTTGTACCAGCAAATCAATAAAGCACCTCATCTGATGGCCGCCGGTCTCCACAGTTACGATGGGCATATCAGGCAGGAAGATCCCGCTGAACGCAAAAAACAATGCGATCTGGCATTTGAAAGGGTAGACAGTCTTAGAACTGAAATTTTAAATCGTGGAATGGAAGTGCCAACTTTGGTGGTTGGCGGCTCTCCCAGCTTTCCCATTCATGCCAAAAGAGAGGGCGTAGAGGCCAGTCCCGGAACTACGTTGTTATGGGACGAGCGTTATGGTGGCTCCTTTGCAGATATGGACTTCTTACCGGCTGCTGTTCTTCTTTGCAGGATTGTCAGTAAACCCGCCGATCAGCTGATTTGCCTGGATCTGGGGCACAAATCCATCGCCCCGGAAATGAACTTTCCGCGAATGAGGATCATGGGCCTGGAAACCTGTGAACAAGTGGGTCAGAGTGAAGAACACCTGGTAGTGCGTTGCCAGGACGCGCAATCATACCGCGTAGGCGATGTTTTTTACGCAATTCCCATGCATATCTGCCCCACTGTCCCCAAATACAGTTCTCTTTTGGTGGTTAGGGATGGTGAGATTACCACGAGCTGGCCGGTAGCGGCAAGAAATCATGTGCTTACCATCTAATCCCCTTCTATGTTCATATTTGATGCACACCTGGATTTGGCAATGAACGCTATCGACTGGAATCGCGACCTGCGCCAAACCATCGAAGAAATCAATGAGAGCGAAGCGGGCATGAATGATAAACCGGGTCGTACCAGGGCCACAGTCTCATTGCCAGCTATGCGTGAGGGCAACATAGGATTGTGCATGGCCACGCAAATAGCACGATACGTAAAAAAAGGAAATCCATTGCCCGGCTGGCACTCACCGGAACAAGCCTGGGCCCACACTCAGGCACAATTAGCCTGGTACAGGGCTATGGAAAACGCCGGTGAAATGGTGCAGATCACTGATCTTAAAAGCCTGGAAAGACATCTGGATACCTGGAATAATGACAATCACGGTAAAAAAGCTATAGGCTACATCCTGAGCCTGGAGGGCGCAGATTCAATGGTAACACCCCAATGGCTTGAGAAATCTTACCAAGACGGTCTCCGCGCTGTAGGACCGGCGCATTACGGGCCGGGTACCTATGCTCACGGTACAGATTCCACAGGAGGTCTCAGTTCAGCGGGACGTGAGCTCTTAAAGGAGATGGAGCGGCTGGGAATTATTTTAGACGTAACACATCTCAGTGATGAGAGCTTCTGGGAAAGTATAGATCTCTTCAAAGGAGCGGTTTGGGCAAGC
The DNA here is from genome assembly GCA_052031475.1 of Flavobacteriaceae bacterium. Classification (GTDB taxonomy): domain Bacteria; phylum Bacteroidota; class Bacteroidia; order Flavobacteriales; family Flavobacteriaceae; genus JAHEJJ01. The sequence goes on from JBPEXP010000200.1 coordinate 21,949, forward strand.
CATAACAATTGCAGGGCCCTTGTAGACCACCAGAGACAGTTTTCGGATGATCAGATCAGGGCGTTGATCGGCAGAGATGCCGTAATAGGAGTGGTATTAGACGCCTGGATGATGATCCCTGCCTGGAAAAAGGGCACATCCACTCCTGAAAATACGGATTTGGTCCTGGAGCATATCGTCAACCACATAGATCACATTTGTCAGCTTGCCGGAAACGCCGATCACGTGGGAATAGGTTCCGATCTGGACGGCGGTTTTGGAAAAGAACAATGCCCTTCTGATCTGAACACCATTGCTGATCTACAAAGTCTTCCTTCGCTCCTGGCAAAACGAGGTTATTCCCCACAAGAAATCAAGCAGATCATGCACGGGAACTTCTTGGATTTTCTAAGGAACCACTGGTCATAAAAAATCCCCCGTTTCCGGAGGATTCTTCAGGTTTTATTGAGCAGGTTCTGCCCTCACTTTTCTGATCAGCCTGGCGTGCTTGGCCATCCTGAGATCCCGGGTGGCCATACCGTCGGCCACTGCTTTTTGCTGTGCTTCAGTCATGGGAGTACCATCTCCGCCATCGGCACCATTAAAGAACTGGTCATAGTCTTTGTACATATCATAGGTGATATGGGTAGCGTAAATATCACTGCCGTACCAGAGCATATTGCGCAATACGCCCCACCCGGCTCTGCCGCCAGCATCTATTTCCTGCTGATGCATGGGTTGAAAGACTTCCTGTTCCATTTTCTCATAAGCCTGAGCCTGGCCGGGTTTTGCTTTCATAAAATTGATCACTGCAAGTGTCCCCAGAGGCATATCAAAGTCGTCTGCGCTAATACCGGCAACCCGCTGTAGATACACCCGTACCACAAGGTCACGGCTGTTGACCGTAGCTTCCATTTTCTGGTTCCTTTCCGCTTCGGAAAGATTGGGATAAGCCGCCTGGTAGGCTTCCGCAAATCCGCCGCCTTCCATCATTTTTACCGGGTCATTAAAAAGGCTGACCGTCAGATACTGGAATTCCTGATTTTCACCACTGGGCTGTAGCGACCAGAGGTCCCAGCCTATACAATCCCCGTTTTTTACGCGTTGTTCGTGAATTTTTTCCCAGAAAGCCTCTGTCTCGGCATAGGCAGATTCCTGTTCGTTATCCACTTTCATGAATTCAAAAACAAGGAATAAAGGGTCTTCCTCCTGTGCAATGGCCATGTTGCCTATCCACAGGATTGCAATCAGCAACCATAATTTTTTCATCTCGTTGAGTTTAATTGGATTAGACCTTCAATTAACTCTTTTGATGAATACCTGACAAGCAGGCTAGGACGAGTGAAGGCCCTGACTGTCCGAAGCCTAGGGTCTTTTTATCCGGCAAGAATGCGCTATAAGCTAGGAAATAAAGTTTTCTTTTCTGAAAAAGGCATCCACACTATCAGCAATCTCAAAACAACGACTCACTTTTCCGGGACCACTGCAATAACGAGACTCCAGATTACTTGCCTGGCAGTCAAATCCAGCAAGGTCAATCTCTTTAAAATTATCGTTTATTGCCAGGCAGCTTGCATAGAGGTCGTCTATTGTTTGTTCATTCTCAATGGTCCTTCTGTTTTGAAGCAAAAAGCCTTTTAAAAATTTGCCAATAGCAATCTGTGAATTCTGACATACCAAATATGCCACTACATCTTCTTCGGGCCTGCATAATTCTTCATTGGCTTCTTTTAATTTTTGAACCGCCTCTGAATACAGTTTATCAACTTGCGCTTCCATACTTATATTTTTTTATACTACATATTTCTGAAGAGTTCCAGTCGTTCCCACTTAGAGTCGACCTCTTCCTGGGCCTGCTGCAATAAAGCATCACCCAGGGCCTTATCTTCCTTAACCACCCTGGTAAAGCGTGTTTCTTTATACATGAATTCACTGAGCGGAAGGCTTGGTTGTTTTGAATCCAGTTTAAATTTCTTGCCTTTGGGCTTTGAAGGGTCAAAACGGAACAAAGGCCAGTAACCCGTATCCACTGCTCTGGCCTGATGAACAGCTCCTTCTTTTAGATCATAGCCGTGTTCACCACAATGTGAATAAGCAACGATCAGTGAAGGTCCGGGATATTCAGCAGCCTCCTCGATAGCACGAAGAGTTTGCATATCCTTCGCACCCATAGCCACCTGTGCCACATAGACATTACCATAGGAAATGGCTTGCAGGGCCAGGTTCTTTTTACCGGTCCTTTTACCTGAAACTGAGAATTTGGCACTGGCGCCCAAAGGGGTTGCCTTAGAAGTTTGTCCGCCGGTATTGGAATATACTTCGGTATCAAGCACCATAATATTGATGTCTTCACCGGAGGCCATAACATGGTCAAGTCCGCCATAACCTATATCGTAGGCCCAGCCATCTCCACCAAGTATCCAGACCGCCTTTTTTCGTAGGTAATCGGCCAGTTGTATCAGCTTAGCCGCTTCCGGATTGTCTCGATATTTTTTGAGAATAGATCTCAATTCTTCAATTTGAGCAAATTTCCGCTTCTTTTCAGCTTCGTTGCTTTCCGGATTAGTCAAAATGGCCTCTACCAAATCAGAACCGACCAATGATTGTAGTGATCGCAGGAGATGAACGGCTATTTCCTGCTTCTTGGTCAGGGCCAGTTTCATTCCATATCCGAATTCGGCATTATCTTCAAAGAGAGAATTAGCCCAGGCCGGACCCCTGCCTTCCTTATTGGTTTTATACGGAGTGGTGGGTAGATTTCCCCCGTAAATTGAGGAGCAACCAGTAGCGTTGGCAATCACTATGCTGTCTCCATAAAGCTGGGTAAGCATTTTTATATAAGGTGTTTCGCCGCATCCTGAGCAGGCTCCTGAGAATTCAAACAGCGGTTCCAGAAACTGCGATCCTTTTAGATTGGTGATCTGAAGGGCCGTGCGGTCGTAATCAGGAAGTTGAATAAAGTAATCCCAATTATTATTCTCGGCCTCCTCAACGTCCATTTTCCTCCTCATGTTAATAGACTTGAAGCCTTCTATTTCTTTACTCTCTGCAGGACAAACAGCTACGCACAGATCACAGCCTGTGCAGTCTTCAGGGCTTACTTGCAAGAGGTAGGACTCTTCATCCTTCTGGAAAGGTCTGCCCTTGGCGGGAACATGCTTGAGAGATTCCGGGGCATCCGCCAGGGTTTTATTGGGTACCACTTTAGCCCTGATTGCGGCATGCGGACAAATGGCAACACATTTATTGCATTGAGTACAGAGTATTTCGTCATCCCAGACCGGGATATAATTGGCAATGCCCCTTTTTTCGTATTGAGATGTTCCCATTGGGAAGGTACCATCTACCGGAAATGCACTCACGGGTAATTGATCCCCCAGGCCGCCCAGTATTTTCTCGAGAACTTCGCCGACAAAGCTGTCCGAGGCGTTGGTCATTACCGGTTTAAAGGGGATCTGGCTGGTAACTTTGGCCGGGTACTCAACCTGGAATAGGTTCTCCAGTGCCATGTCCACAGCTTTGAAGTTCATCTTCACGATCTTCTCTCCCTTATACGAATAGGATTTCACAATGGCGTCCTTTATTTTTTGAATAGCCTCCATCCTGGGGAGAACACCCGAAATAGCAAAGAAGCAGGTTTGCAATACGGTATTGGTTCGCTTGCCTAAGCTGGCTTCATGGGCCACTTTAGTTGCATCTACAATGTAAAATTTCGCCTTTTTGTCAATGATGCCCTCCTGCAGTTTCATGGGCAATTTGTCCCAGATCTCATCCTTGCCGTAAGGTGCATTAAGCAGGAAGGTGCCTCCAGTTTTAAGGTGGGAAGTCACATCGTATTTTTCTATAAAATTGAACTGATGACAGGCCACAAAATCTGCCTCGTCTATCAGGTAGGAAGAATAAATTGGTTCAGGGCCAAATCGGAGGTGGGATATGGTTTGGGCGCCTGCCTTTTTTGAATCGTAGACGAAATAGCCCTGGACATAATTATCCGTGGTTTCCCCGATGATCTTGATCGAATTTTTATTGGCCCCTACCGTACCGTCTGAGCCCAAACCGTAAAACATACAATTGATAGTATGGGTCCTCACCCTGAATTCCCGGTCTATCTTCAGATTGGTATGAGTCACATCATCGGTAATACCAACGGTGAAATGGTTCTTGGGATTTTTGTTTTGTAGCTCATCAAACACGCCTTTGACCATTTGTGGAGTGAATTCCTTTGAGGAAAGTCCGTAACGTCCGCCTACTACCGGAATTTTCAGACCGGACTCCGCCAATGCGGCAATTACATCCAGATAGAGTGGCTCGCCGGTACTTCCTGGTTCCTTTGTCCGGTCTAATACGGCAATCTTCTTTACCGTATCGGGCATGCTTTTTACAAAATGTTCAATAGAGAAAGGCCTGTAAAGCCTTACGAAGACCACACCGACCTTCTCGCCCTGTTCGACCATGGTTTCAACAGCCTCGCGTACCGCCCCCTGACCAGAACCCATGATGACAATGAGTCTTTCTGCCTCGGGATGTCCCAGATAATAGAAAAGGCTATATCGCCTGCCTGTATGATGGTAAAAATCATCCATAACAGACTGTACAATGCCGGGTACTTTCTGGTAATAAGTATTGGCAGCTTCCCTGGCCTGGAAAAAAACATCGGGATTCTGGGAAGTACCCCGCACCACCGGCTTATCGGGATCAAGGGATCTGTTCTTGTGTTCCATGATCTCTTTCTCCGGCATCATCGCCTTAATTACCTGGTCAGGAATTGCCTCGATCTTGGAAATCTCGTGGGAAGTCCTAAATCCATCAAATACATTCAAAAACGGTACCCTTGATTTAAGCGAAGCTACCTGGGCAATCAGGGCAAAGTCCATCGCCTCCTGGACTGAACCCCCAAAAAGCATCGAAAAGCCTGTTTGGCGGGTGGCCATAACATC
>JBPEXP010000201.1:0-1948 GCA_052031475.1 Flavobacteriaceae bacterium
CAATTTCCCATCCGTTATTGGAATAGACCGGAAAATACAGTTCAAAGTAATCGGTTACCAGGTTCAGCCGGATACCCGATCCGTAGACAAACCTGGCATTCTCGCCCCGATTGCGGATAAAACCGATATCTCCATAAGCTTCTATCCAGCGCCAAATACTCATGCTAGCATTGGAGGTGGCAATCCAGTCGTTGGCAAAGGGATTTTCTAAGATCGATTTAAATCCACCTTCTGCGATGATGATCTGTTGGCTCCATATACCGGAATCTTCAGATCGGCCGATATAAGCGTAATCGAATAAGTAATCCGTTGGCCTGTCCAGCGCAAAGCTGAAAAAATCGGAATCTGTTTTGTTCCTCAGAAACTTTCCGGCAAAGAACCTCAGATTGAATTGCACATTATTCTGGAAGAGTTTTCTGTATTCCAGATCAAATGCCAGCTTGGTAAAATTGGCGGCGTACTGGCCATCTAAAAACCATGAGAAGTAGTCGATGATCCCGTTATTGGAATGACTGTAGCGCACATTAAAAACGCTGTAATCCGGATCTGTCTCCAATTCCAGGCTGGGATCAATGTCCCTGAAAACATTTACGTATCTGAACAATAGTCCTTGCCTCTCGTTGGAGATCAGGTCTTCCGGCCGCCAGCCGAATACAACAGAAGGTGTTATGGTGCTGTAGCGCGAATTCTCCTGAAAGTGGAAGGTGCTGCCGTTAAGGGCGTAATTGGTGATAAAGTGACCGCTTTTTGCCCTGTAATCGCGATAATTCAATTTGGCATAGCCTACCAGGGATTTTTCCCTAAGTCCGTATGAAGGTGCCAGATCCCAGATAAAGGGCTTTTCAAGCAGCGTTTTATTGGTAAGCCTTAAGCCGGGAGTAAGTCCGTCATAGACATTGAAATTCAAAATAGGCATGTAGAATACCTGGTTGTAGTATGGATCCTCCGAATCTTTAAAAAACTGAAATTTCAGTTTCTTGTTGCTGGCAAAAAAACCTTTCAAAGATTTCCAATTATCTCGCTGGTTGAATTCAGGGATATTCTGGTCGTAATTTAAAACGAGCTTTTGCTCTTTATTTCGGGGGATAATGATCTCTTGTTCACCTTCAATATCAGAGAACCAGTATTTGGAGACCACTGTGTCATTTCGTAGCCCGAAGAGTGATATAGGTACATTGGTACCTGTCTTATTTTTAAGCGTCACATAAAGTGAATCGTTTGTTTTTATAACATTGCTGATCTTAAAATCAATGCGGTCGCTGGTTTTTACATAGGTATCGTGGAACCAACTGATATCTTTAGTGGAGTTTCTCTCCAGGATATCCACAAAATCCTGCTCTGTCACAGGTTTTAATTTGTAGGTTTCGTAATATTCTTTGATGCTGTTATCAATAACCGGCTTTCCCACATAAGCAGCCAGGTAGGCCAGCCCGAGGCCTGCTTTATAGGTATTCGCAATTTTTTGATTGAACTTGATCAGCGAATCATTGGAAGTACTCAGGGCCTGGTCCAGATTCTTCCTCGCAGTAAGCATGTAGAAAAATGGATAGCGTTCATTGAAATCCATTTTGGCCAGGTGAAAGGACCTTACGGCCCATACATCCGAGAGTGACCCCAATAATTTCTGGTCAGGATAGTATTGCTCCACATAGCGGATCATCATGTAATTGACCAATGCATCCGTGACCCATTTTTCCTTGCGTGGGTTTAAAAAGAGTGTTTCCCTGATAAAGCTGATCAGGGCCGTTTTAAGGAATTTCATTTCAAACTGAAACTGTTCATCGTAGGGCCTGATAAAACTGGGCAATTGATTTAATCCATAAAGTGGATTTTTATTGAAATCTATTTCGCTTACAAGCAGTTGCTCATAGGGATAATCACCTAAATATTCGTGTATAAATTCTGTGATCCTGTTAATGGAAAGGCCCTGGCCAATTTCGTCATATTT
>JBPEXP010000202.1:0-3476 GCA_052031475.1 Flavobacteriaceae bacterium
AGATAGGCTACAAAAATATGATAGCCACGCAACAAGACCAGTCTTTTAAATTCATATAGACAAGCCAGGCCGAAGACCATAAAGAGAAAATCAAAAGCATCTGAACTCAGGAAAACGGCAGAAAGCAACAAAATGACATAAACTGCCCCGGTGAGTAATCTCCTGAGAATTTCCTTCATACTAAAGATCTTCGAGGAGTAAAAGATAAAGATGTTTAGAACTGCTTCCGTACGACATAAAATCCTTTTCATTCTCCGCAGTGGCTTGAAAATGCTTTATGGTCGTGATATTGGCAGGTATACTGTTCTTGTATTTCTTTTTGATGATCTTGAGCCCCTCGCCAATGGTATCTACCAGCTGACTGGTGGTGGCGTAGACAATAACGTTTTCAGGTACTTCGTGCAGCTTTTTTTCCTGTAATTGGTTGGAGGAAACAAGAATGGAGCCGTTATGAGCGACCAAATGCTCGCAGGTGGTAAAAAAAACCTGGCTTTTAGAGGCCTTATCGGTAAAGCGGATCTCCTCTTTGGAGAACTTATCGCGCAGCAACGAATTCAGAACAAAAAATGGTTCTCTTTCCCAGCCATTCTCCTCTATGATGTTCTTTAAAGCCTCGGAAACTTCTTTGAATGAGTCGCAATACAGAAATTTACCCCCATTCTTTTTGAAGTGTATGGTGAATTTTTCATCCACAGGAATATTCAGGTCCGGCATGTGTACTCCGCGGGTCTCCACTGTCTCTTTAGAAACCTTTTTTTTGCCCCCGCTAAATAACTTTCCGAATATACCCATATGATACTATTCCTGCATTACCTGGAAACTATTGTTGATTGTTCTTGTTACTTCTCCTGTGCAGATTCTTCAGGAGCCGGTTCTTCGGTCTTCATTTTTTCCTGACCTTTCTGATCGAATTCGCTTTCAAAGGGTCTTTTGCCAAAGATCTTCTCCAGGTCTTCCTTAAAGATCACTTCCTTCTCCAGCAGCCGTTCAGCCAGCGCTATCAATTTGTCTTTGTGCTCGTCCAGCACGCTGATAGCCCTTTGATATTGCTCTTCGATGATCTTGGAGATTTCTTCATCAATTTTCTGAGCCGTCTCTTCGCTATATGGTTTTGTAAAACCGTATTCGTTCTGTCCGCTTGAATCATAATAGGTAAGATTGCCTATTTCATCATTCAGGCCATAAATGGTGACCATCGCTCTGGCCTGCTTAGTAACCTTTTCCAGATCGCTCAGGGCCCCGGTGGAAATTTTATTGAAAATTACTTTCTCGGCCGCCCGGCCACCCAGGGTGGCACACATCTCATCCAGCATCTGCTCCGGCCTTACAATAAGACGTTCTTCAGGCAGGTACCAGGCCGAACCCAAAGACTGGCCTCTGGGTACTATGGTCACTTTTACCAGAGGAGCCGCGTGTTCCAGCATCCAGCTCACAGTGGCGTGACCTGCCTCATGGTAGGCGATCGTCTTTTTCTCGCCGGGAGTAATGATCTTATTTTTCTTTTCAAGTCCTCCAACAATTCTATCCACAGCGTCCAGAAAATCTTGCTTGGTGACTGCTTTTTTCTCTTTACGTGCGGCGATCAATGCTGCTTCATTACAAACGTTGGCGATGTCTGCTCCAGAGAATCCTGGTGTTTGCCTGGCGAGAAAGTCCAGATCCAGTGTTTCTGCGGTCTTGATGGGGCGCAGGTGTACTTCAAAGATCTCCTTCCGCTCACGTATATCGGGCAGGTCTACATAGATTTGCCTGTCAAATCTTCCGGCCCGCATGAGTGCCTTGTCAAGAACGTCTGCACGGTTGGTGGCTGCCAGTACTATGACGTTGGTGTTGGTGCCAAAACCATCCATCTCGGTGAGCAGTTGGTTCAGCGTATTCTCGCGTTCGTCATTGGAACCGGTAAAATTGTTCTTACCCCGGGCCCTTCCTATGGCGTCAATCTCATCGATAAATATGATAGAAGGCGACTTGTCCTTAGCCTGCTTGAAAAGGTCTCTTACCCTGGAGGCACCCACACCTACGAACATTTCCACAAAATCTGAACCTGATAGGGAAAAGAAAGGAACTTTGGCCTCACCTGCCACAGCCTTGGCCAGAAGGGTTTTACCTGTACCGGGAGGTCCTACTAACAAGGCTCCTTTAGGGATCTTACCTCCCAGGGAGGTATATTTGTCCGGGTTCTTAAGAAATTCTACGATCTCCTCTACCTCTTCCTTAGCGCCTTCCAATCCGGCTACGTCCTGGAAAGAGGTTCTGGTGTCGGTCTTTTCGTCAAATAGCTTTGCCTTAGACTTACCGATATTGAAGATCTGTCCGCCTGCACCGCCGCCGGCTCCACCAGACATCCGCCTCATCAGATAAATCCATATTCCGATAATGAGGACAAAAGGCAGGATAGTAAGCAGCAGTTCCATGAAGACGTTCGACTCCTTGTCGAATTCTACAATGGTATCCAGATTATTTTCTTTCTTTATTTCCGTGATCTCATTCTGGAAGATCTGAAGATCACCGTAGTCTAATACATATTGAGGCACCATCCCCGTAGAAGGGAAGAGCGGCTTGTCTGCCACGTCTTTATGTACGTCTTTGGCCAGAGCCTCTTCAGAAAGAAATACCTTGGCCTGATTGGTGTTGGTGATAATGAGTATCTTCTCAATGTCGCCATTTCGCAAATATTCCTGAAGTTCTGAAGTAGTGGTCTTCCGCGTAGTGGCAAAATTTCCACCACCGAAGAACTGGTACCCGATAAGAAGCACGGCAATGAGGCCGTAGATCCACCAGGAACTGAATCTCGGTTTTTTCTGAGGTGTATTATTTTCTTTTGCCATTTTTTCTACTGATTATAGCTTTTCTCGAACAAAGTGACCTTGGCATCACCCCAAAGGCCTTCAATGTCGTAAAATTCCCTGGTATGCTTTTGGAAAACGTGAACCACTACGTTGACGTAATCCAACAAGACCCACTCTGCGTTGTCTGATCCCTCAACGTGCCAGGGTTTATCTTGAATAGCTTCTCTAACTGTTTTCTGGATTGAATTGACTATGGCATTTACATGTGTATTGGAAGTACCACTGCAAATTATAAAGTAGTCACAAACGGTATTTTCTATTTCCCTGAGGTCAAGTAAGTTGATGTCTAGTCCTTTAACTTCTTCAATTCCATGTAAGATTAAGGCAATTAATTCATCTGCACTTGCTTTTCTTCTATGCATCCAAAAGATTTAGTTTATACAAAGTTATTATTTTTTTGTTTTTTGAGCCCTAGTTTTTAACATAACATTGTAGGACCAAAACACACTCTATACATGCAGTTGATCAAACTTAATGCCACGACTTCTACTAATGAAGCGCTTAAAAATCTGTGGCAAGACGGGGAGGCTGAAGACTGGACCGTGGTGTGGGCGGATCATCAATATATGGGCCGGGGTCAACAGGGAACAGTCTGGCAATCTGAACAAGGTAAAAACCAGACCTTTA